>NZ_KV831325.1:0-204349 GCF_001837075.1 Staphylococcus sp. HMSC063F05 | reverse complement strand
TATTTTGATTATCAGTACCAGCTGGAGTACCAGTAGCAGTCTGATCTGTATTAGGTTTTACTTGTGTGTCTTGATTAGTATTCCCAGGTGCAGTTGTACCAGGTTCAGTGGCAGTTGGATTGTTTTCTTCAGGTTTCGGAGACACTTCTCCAGGTTTACTAGCTCCGTTAATCTCTTCATTACCTTGTCCTGGTGTTACTGTTGCATTAGGTTGTCCAGTTTGTTCTCCATTAGTATTTGGCGTACCAGTCACAGCTGGGTCATTATTAGGTTTTAATTGAGTACCATCATTAGGCGTGTTCTCAGTATTACCTGTTTGACCACTTGGTTTTTGATTTCCAGTTTCATTAGTTGTTGCTGTAGTACCTTGGTTACTTGTAGGTTTAATTTGTGTACCTTGATCGTCTGCTTTGTTTGGCTCACCGGTAGGCGTAGAATCACCGGATGGTTTTACTTGTCCAGCTTGTGTTGCTGTAGTACCTCCTGTTTGCGGTGAAGGTTGAGCGTGATTTTCATCAGCATTATTAGGCGCTGGCGCAGTTTCTGCACTGGCACCTTCAGGTTTCGTTGCAGCAGGCTTACCACCAGCTTGCTCACCAGTAGTTACAGCAGGTTGGCCTTCTGTATTGTGAGTACCAGCATCAGCTTGAGGTGTATCATGACCTTGGCTAGAAGCATCATTACCAGGTTGGGCTACTGAAGTACCTTGAGGTCCATTGGATTGCGCGGCATCTTGACCAGTTGTTGACGTAGCTGGTTTACCACCATTTTGTTCCCCATTAGTACCTGCTGAAGTTACTGCAGTATCTTGATTATGATTTTCACCACCGGCTTGTGGTGTGTTCTCAGCGCCAGGAGTACCAGCCCCAACTTGAGGTGCATTATTTTCTTGATTAGCCGGATGTGTTACTGCAGCATTTTGGTCACCAGCATGATTTTCATTTGGTGCATCTTGACCTGTAACACCAGGTTGACTTGCTGTATTGTGCGTATCCGCGCCTGCATGTGGTCCTTCTTGTCCTTGATCTGCTCTAGCAGGCTGTCCACCTGTATCAACTGTACCAGTTGTTACTCTTTCGAATTCTTCAGCCTGTTCAGCATGAGCTTGTGTTTGTCCGAAAAATAAGAATGATCCTACGATAATCGAAGCAGTGCCAACTGTGAATTTTCTAATTGCGTAATGATTTTTTCTAGTAGGAAAATCTTTTGAAAATTTACTAGATTTTTTCATAATGTAATCTCTCCTTTGAATGTAGTTGTCTCAGTTGCGTTTGAGATTTTTTAAACTAGATTGAAATAAATCTATCTGAGTTTGTATTCGATGTCAATATATTAACATATTTTTCTAACTTCGAACAACTATATAAAATAATTATTGAATATTTTTTTCTGTTTTCAAAACAATAATCATACGTTTTAAAATTAAAATCGCTGAAATAAAAGAAATACAAATTTGATTAATTTTCAAAGGATATATCAATTTTAAAGAATACATCATTATTGACTTTGAAAATGATACATATTCACTTACAATGGAATTATAAACTTTTGAAGATGGAGACATATTTTAATGGAACAAATTACTTCTGCTCAAAATAGTAAAATAAAAAATGCGAATAAATTAAAAAAGAAACGTGAGAGGGATAAAACGGGTCTTGCTTTAATAGAGGGGATTCATCTCATCGAAGAAGCTTATCAAAGTCAAATTGAAGTAATACAATTGTTTATCGTTGATCCCGATAGAATGTCATCTTCAATAATTGATTATGCGAAAGAAGTGTATCAAATTAATCTAAAAGTTGCTGAAGCACTTTCTGGAACTGTTACACCTCAAGGTTTCTTTGCCATTATAAAAAAACCAACCTATGATAAGACACTAGCCAAACAAGTATTATTAATTGACCGTATTCAAGATCCTGGTAATCTAGGAACTTTAATTAGGACAGCTGATGCTGCTGGATTAGATTTGATAGTTATGGAGAAGGGGACGGCTGATCCTTTTCAAGATAAGGTGATCCGTGCTAGTCAAGGAAGCATTTTTCATATACCAGTCATTTTTGATGACATCAACAATTATATTCATCAATTTAATGGTCCAGTGTATGGTACGGCACTTGAAAACGCAGTGAGCTTCAATGATGTTGAAGCGCAAGTCAATTTTGCGCTTATATTAGGTAATGAAGGAGAAGGTGTTAACCCAGATTTACTAAAAGAAACAACGCAAAATCTCACTATTCCTATTTATGGTAAAGCCGAAAGTTTAAATGTTGCTATTGCTGGAAGTATCTTAATGTATCAGCTGAAAGGTTGACCTTTGATGTTATCATCGACTATAATAATGAATGAAATTTCAAAATTACTATCGCTTTAACATATTAATAATAACCTATAAAAAGACATAAATTATTTAGAAAGTTGAAAAGGGAGAATGATCGAGACTGAAAGTCATTCCAACTTGTAATAATTTTTTCATCTTTTTGGTAACTTAAAGAAATTTAAGTCGGAATAGTCATTCCGTTATCAATAGATTTACAAGTGTATGCGCATGCATAAATTTGGGTGGTACCACGGAAAGCTTTCGTCCCTTTTGAACAGGGGATGAAAGCTTTTTTGTTATTAACAAGTGGCGGTATTGATTTGTAAATAATTGAAGGGACTATATAAGGAGGAATTCAGTCATGACTCAAAATGATCTAATGTCTGAGTTGAAGCAACAAGCTTTAGTGGATATAAACGAAGCAAAAGATGCGCAAGCGTTACAAGAAGTAAAAGTGAAATATTTAGGTAAAAAAGGTTCTGTTAGCGGCTTAATGAAAAATATGAAAGATTTGCCTAATGAAGACAAACCTGCGTATGGTCAAAAGGTAAATGAATTAAGACAAACTATTCAAAGTGAATTAGATGAAAGACAAAAGCTAATCAAAGAAGAGAAATTAAATCAACAGCTTTCTGAAGAAACAATTGATGTCACATTGCCAAGTCGTCATATTGAAATTGGATCAAAACATCCTTTAACACGTACAGTTGAAGAGATTGAAGACTTGTTCTTAGGGTTAGGTTATGAAATTGTTGATGGTTATGAAGTTGAACAAGATTACTATAATTTTGAAGCTTTAAACTTACCTAAATCGCATCCAGCACGTGATATGCAAGATAGCTTTTATATCACAGAAGAAATTTTAATGCGTACACATACTTCACCAGTACAAGCACGTACTATGGAAAAACGTAAAGGACAAGGACCAGTCAAAATTATTTGTCCCGGTAAAGTTTATCGACGTGACTCAGATGATGCAACACATAGCCACCAATTTACACAAATTGAAGGTTTAGTAGTTGATAAAGATATTAAAATGAGCGATTTAAAAGGGACTTTAGAGTTAGTTGCAAAAAAATTATTCGGTGCAGATCGTGAGATTCGTTTACGCCCAAGTTATTTCCCGTTTACTGAACCATCAGTTGAAGTAGATGTATCATGTTTCAAATGTAAAGGACAGGGTTGTAATGTTTGTAAACATACAGGTTGGATTGAAATTTTAGGAGCGGGCATGGTTCACCCGAATGTATTAGAAATGGCCGGATTCGATTCTAAGGAATATTCTGGCTTCGCATTTGGTATGGGACCAGATCGAATTGCAATGTTAAAGTATGGTATTGAAGATATTCGTCACTTTTATACCAATGATGTCCGTTTCTTAGATCAATTTAAAGCTGTAGAAGATAGAGGTGAACAATAATGTTAATTTCAAATGAATGGCTAAAAGATTATGTGAATGTTGACCAGTCAGTTCAAGCGTTAGCAGAGAGAATTACAAGAACTGGAATTGAAGTCGATGATATTATTGACTATACAAAAGATATTAAAAAATTAGTAGTTGGACATGTCTTGTCGAAGACGCCACATCCAGATGCTGATAAATTAAATATTTGTCAAGTAGACTTAGGTGAAGAAGAACCAGTTCAAATTGTTTGTGGTGCACCAAATGTAGATGAAGGGCAACACGTGATTGTTGCTAAAGTTGGTGGTCGTTTACCTGGTGGAATTAAAATTAAACGTGCCAAATTACGTGGCGAACGCTCTGAAGGTATGATTTGCTCATTACTAGAAATAGGTATTTCAAGTCATGTAACTCCTAAAAATTATGAGTCAGGTATATATGTATTTCCAGAAGCAGTTAAACCTGGAACAGATGCGTTAGAAGCAATATATCTTAATGACCAAGTGATGGAATTTGATTTAACACCTAATCGTGCTGATGCATTAAGCATGGTAGGTACTGCGTATGAAGTCGCAGCTTTATATCAAACTAAAATGAATAAACCTCAGTTAACAAGCAATGAAAGTCAAGAATCTGCTAAAGATGAACTAACAATAGAAGTTAAAAATGAAGATAAAGTACCTTACTATAGTACACGTGTTGTTCATGACGTGACTATTGGTCCTTCTCCAGTATGGATGCAGTTCCGATTAATTAAAGCGGGAATACGTCCAATTAATAATGTGGTAGATATTTCAAATTATGTACTTTTAGAATATGGCCAACCTCTACACATGTTTGATCAAGAACAAATTGGTTCGCAATCTATAGAAGTTAGACAAGCTAAAAAAGATGAGACAATGAGAACTTTAGATGGTGAAGAACGTCGATTGTTAGATACTGATATTGTCATTACAAATGGCAAAGACCCTATTGCATTAGGAGGTGTTATGGGAGGGGATTTCTCTGAAGTCACTGAACAAACACGACATGTTGTAGTAGAAGGGGCTATCTTTGATCCTGTATCTATTCGACATACATCACGCCGTTTAAATTTAAGAAGCGAATCATCGAGTCGATTTGAAAAGGGGATTGCAACTGAATTTGTCGATGAAGCTGTAGATAGAGCTTGTTATTTACTTGAAAGATATGCTTCAGGAACAGTTTTAAAAGACCGAGTTTCGCATGGAGATTTAGGATCATTTGTGACCCCAATAGAAATCACTGCTGACAAAGTTAACCGTACAATTGGTTTTAATTTAACTGATGAAGAAATCATTGATATTTTTGAGCAATTAGGATTTGACACTGAAAATAAAAATGGTGAAATTACCGTGAATGTTCCATCAAGACGTAAAGACATTTCTATTAAAGAAGACTTAATAGAAGAAGTAGCACGTATATATGGATACGATGAAATACCATCAACGCTACCTGTATTTAAAGATGTTACAAGTGGAGAACTAACAGATCGACAGTTTAAAACGCGTACTGTTAAAGAAACGCTTGAGGGCGCTGGGCTAGACCAAGCTATTACTTATTCATTGGTATCAAAAAATCATGCTACCGATTTTGCACTACAAAATCGTCCTACAATTGAATTACTTATGCCTATGAGTGAAGCACATTCCACATTACGTCAAAGTTTATTACCGCATTTAATTGATGCAGTATCATACAATGTTGCTCGTAAAAATACAAATGTTAAGTTATATGAAATCGGACGTGTCTTCTTTGGTAACGGTGAAGGTGAGTTACCAGATGAAGTAGAATATTTGAGTGGTATATTAACTGGAGACTTTGTAAATAACACTTGGCAAGGTAAGAAAGAGTCAGTTGATTTCTATTTAACTAAGGGTGTTGTTGAACGTATTGCTGAAAAGCTTAATCTTCAATTCGATTTTAGAGCTGGTCAAATAGATGGGTTACATCCAGGAAGAACAGCAATTGTGTCACTTAATGGTAAAGATATTGGTTTCATAGGTGAGCTACACCCTACGTTAGCTGCAAACAATGATTTAAAGCGTACGTATGTATTTGAACTTAATTATGATGCAATGATGGAAGTTTCTGTGGGATATATTAATTATGAGCCTATACCTAGATTTCCAGGTGTAACACGTGATATTGCATTAGAAGTTAATCATGAAGTTACTTCATCTGAATTGTTATCCATTATTCATGAGAATGGTGAAGATATTTTAAATGATACACTCGTATTTGACGTATACGAAGGTGAACATTTAGAAAAAGGGAAAAAATCTATTGCAATTAGACTTAGTTATCTAGATACAGAAAACACACTTACCGATGAACGTGTAAATGCTGTGCATGATAAAATTTTAGAAGCACTTAAAAAGCATGGTGCAATTATTAGATAATTAACATAAAGGACTTACGCATTAGTAATAAATACTAGTGCGTAAGTCCTTTTATTTATTGTATTTTTGATTCATTAGATGAATTGCCTTATCTCTGTTTTTAAAATGTTTTTTTGAAATAGTATCAAGTTGTTGAATATCATATTTTTGAATGACTTTAGCGGCAATTAAATCTACTTTGTTACTTGCTCCTTTTGGTATTTCCATATGGAGTTTTTTAGAGATGTGGTCCATGTGTTTAACAAATGCATAACGAGAAATAATGCTTGCTGCCGCGATTGCTAGTGATTTAGATTCACCTTTTGTTTCAAATTTTGTTTTGTCAGGAAAAGGTAATGCTGATAATGCATAATGTTGATAAACTTCTCGCTTTGCAAATTGATCAATAACAATATAATCCAGTTGATCTTGCTCAATTTTTTGAAGCACATTTTTGATAGCTTCATTATGTAAGACAGCTTTCATTTTAACTTGAGACCATCCTATACTTTGTCGTTCGTTATACTTAACATTATCTAATGTTAATAAAGAATGCGGGATAAAGGTAATGAGCTGTTCTGCAAGATCGACGATTTTAGTATCGTTTAGTTTTTTTGAATCATCTACACCAAGTTCTTTTAAGATTTTGATATGTGATTGGCTCACATAAGCTGCACATACAGTCAATGGACCAAAATAGTCGCCACTGCCTGCTTCATCGCTTCCAATACAATGAAAACGATTATATTGAATACTAGTTGTATTTGATGATGTATGTTTGCCAGTTGTTGATTGTTTATCTGGTAGCAATTGACTCGCAAGTTGATCAGCATTCTTACCTTGAAACATTACTTTGCCAGAACTATAGATGTTGATAACAGTATTTTGATATCTCGTACGAGCTTTCATACCTTGAGGTAACTTCGTCGTCTCAAAAGTAGTTTGAGCCATCAATGATTGAATTTCTTTTGACGTGAGTTTGTATACGACATTTCCCATTAATTGAATCCTCTCTTTTTTTGTACTCTTTTATATTTTATCAAATTTTAATATTGAATATAGTCTTAAATGATTTTGTTGAATATGTCATCTGTATTATCTTTTAATAACAGACGTTTACATCGGTATTTACACTCATGTATAATATTTGATGATAAGTAAAAATATGTAAAATACTACAATTTAATAAATTGGAATTTGAAAAAATTGCTTAAGTTAAAATCATTTTAATCCAAGGTCAGGAGAAATTAGTATGGGTGAATTTAAAAATAGAATAAATGTTACGATTAATGATCAACATTTCACAATCATTGGCGAAGATAGCCCTGAACATATTCGTTATGTAGCACATCTTGTTGATGAAAAAATGCAAGAATTAGGTCAAAAATCAGCAGGTTTAGATACAACTCGAAAAGCGATTTTAACATCTGTGAATATTATGCATGAGAAAGTTATATTAGAAGAAGAGAACAGACGATTACAGCAAGAAATAAATCAATTAAAACAAAGAGATGAATAAATGCTCATTGATATAGTTGTTCTTCTTATTATTTGTTACTTTATAGTGATAGGGTTTCGTAGAGGTATTTGGTTATCGATATTGCACTTTGCTTCTTCAATTGTATCTTTATTTATTGCGTCACAACATTATCAATCTATTGCGCAACGTTTAGTTGTTTTTGTGCCCTTTCCTAAAACAGTAGCGTTTGATATGGTCTATACTATACCTTATGATCATTTGCAATACAGATTTGAAAAAGTGATAGCATTTATTATAATATTTGGTATGTGTAAGCTTATTTTGTATCTAGTTGTTGTTACATTTGATAATATAATAACGTATAAAAAGATACATTTAGTAAGTCGGATATCGAGTGTCGTTTTGAGTATCATAGCGGTTTTTATATATTTACAAATTGGACTTTATTTATTATCGCTATATCCACATTCATTTATACAGTACCAATTATCTCAATCGCTATTAAGTCGAGTTGTGATTGAACAAATTCCTTATTTATCACAATTTATTTTAAATTTATAAAGTAATGACATGAGGTCAGGACAAGTTCGAACGTTAATGTTATGTCCTGGTCTTCTTTTTATGGAGTGATATTGATGACAAAAAAAGATGTAATTCAATTATTAGAAAAAATAGCTATATATATGGAGCTAAAAGGAGAAAATACATTTAAAATTTCAGCGTATAGAAAAGCCGCACAAAGTTTAGAGGTTGATGAGCGTACATTAGAAGAGATTGATGATGTAACAGAACTTAAAGGCATTGGAAAAGGCGTAGGAGAAGTTATTAATGAATTTAAAACACAAGGTCAATCATCGACCCTTCAAGCACTTCAAGATGAAGTGCCTGAAGGGTTAGTGCCACTTTTGAAAATACAAGGATTAGGCAGTAAAAAAATAGCAAAACTATATCATGAACTTCAAATTACAGATAAAGAAACACTTCAAAAAGCCTGTGAAGAAGGTAAGGTTAGTGCTTTAAAAGGTTTTGCAAAAAAGACAGAGCAAAACATTTTAGAAGCAGTGAAGTCGATAGGTGCTAAAAAAGATCGTTATCCTATAGAGCTAATGAGAGGACTCAACCAAGAAATTGTAAAATTTATTGAACAGTTAGAAGGAGTTGAACAATATTCAACTGCTGGTAGTTTTCGAAGATATAAGGAAATGAGTAAAGATTTAGATTTCATTATTAGTACATCGGAGCCTAAAAAAGTTCAACAACAATTACTTCGTATTCCAAATAAAGTCAAAGATGTTGCTGTTGGGGATACTAAAATTTCTCTGGAATTAGCTTATGATGATGAGACGATTGGCGTTGATTTTAGATTGATAGAACCTGCTGCCTTTTACCATACCTTACAACACTTCACCGGTTCGAAGGATCATAATATTAGAATAAGACAATTAGCAAAAGCACGCGACGAAAAGGTTAGTGAGTATGGTATCGAACAACAAGATGGTAAGCTATTACAATTACAAAGTGAAGAAGCGATCTATCATCATTTTGGTGTAGATTGGATTGCGCCTGCCATGCGTGAAGATGGTAGTGAGTTTGATAAAGATCTGAGTCAAATCATTCAATTAGATGATATCAATGGAGATTTGCATATGCACACAACATATAGTGATGGTGCCTTTTCGATTAAAGAAATGATTGAGGCAAATATTGAAAAAGGTTATGAATTTATGGTCATTACAGATCACTCACAAAGTTTAAAAGTAGCTCATGGATTACAAGTCGACCGTCTGCTAAGACAAAATGAAGAAATAAAGCAATTAAATGAAGAATATAAAGAAATAGACATATATTCAGGAACGGAAATGGACATTTTACCTGATGGAACATTAGATTACGATGATGAAGTTTTGGCACAGCTTGATTATGTTATCGCAGCTATTCATCAAAACTTTAATCAATCTGAAGACGAAATCATGAAACGTTTAGAAACAGCATGTAGAAATCCATATGTGCGTCACATTGCTCATCCAACCGGTCGTATTATTGGACGTAGAAAAGGTTATAAAGCTAATATTGAAAAGTTAATGAATTTAGCCGAAGAAACAAATACAATTTTAGAGATTAACGCAAATCCGCATCGTTTAGATTTAAATGCAGAAATCGTTCGTAAATATCCAAAGGTTAAGTTGACAATTAATACGGATGCTCATCATACAAATCATCTTGATTTCATGAAATATGGTGTTGCTACTGCACAAAAAGGATTTGTCAATAAAGAGAGGGTCATTAATACAATGACGAAGGAAGCCTTTCGCTCATTTGTTGAAACGAATAAATATAAGAAATAGAGGGATTGCATGAGACAAAAAACATTAGATGTCTTGGAATTTGAAAAGATTAAATCATTTGTGGCTGATGAAACTATAAGTGATTTAGGTCGTGAAAAAGTACAAGAGATGGCTCCCGCTAGTAATTTCGATACAGTAGAATTTCAAATGAATGAAACAGATGAAATTTCACAAATCTATAACAAGCATCGATTACCAAGCTTAAGTGGTCTAGCAAAAGTGTCTCCACTTGTTCATAGGGCTAGCATAGGAGGCGTTTTAAATGTGGGAGAATTAAACAGAATTAAACGCCTAGTTCAAGTGCAAAATCAATTTAAAACATTTTACAATCAAATGCTAGAGGAAGATGAAGAGGTTAAGTATCCTATACTGCATGATAAAATGAATCATCTACCGATACTTACAGATTTATTTAAAGAAATTAATGAAAAATGTGATGCACACGATTTATTTGACCATGCGAGTTATACTTTACAAAGTATTAGAAGTAAAATTTCAAGAACAAATCAACGGATTCGTCAAAATTTAGATAGAATAGTGAAAAATCAAGGGAATCAAAAAAAACTATCTGATGCAATTGTAACAGTAAGAAATGATCGCAATGTTATTCCGGTGAAAGCTGAATATAGACAAGATTTCAATGGTATTGTTCATGACCAATCGGCATCAGGACAAACACTATATATTGAACCGAATTCTGTTGTAGAGATGAATAATCAAATTAGTCGTTTGCGTAATGATGAAGCAGTTGAACGTGAACGTATATTGACTGAATTGACGGGATTAGTTTCGGCGGAATCTGATGCATTACTCGTTGCTGAATCGGTCATGGGTCAAATCGATTTTTTAATTGCTAAAGCTCGTTATGCGCACACTATAAAAGGAACAAAACCTACATTTAAAGAGGATCGAACGATATATTTACCCAATGCATTTCACCCTTTATTAGACAAAGATACTGTTGTAGCAAATACAATTGAATTTATTGACGATGTAGAAACTGTCATTATTACTGGACCAAACACGGGTGGTAAGACTGTCACTTTAAAAACGCTAGGTTTGATAATTGTCATGGCACAGTCAGGATTGTTAATTCCTACACTGGATGGAAGCCAATTAAGTATCTTTGAAAATGTGTATTGTGATATTGGAGATGAACAATCTATAGAACAATCATTATCAACGTTTTCATCTCACATGAAAAATATAGTGGAAATATTACAGGATGCAGATCAAAATAGTCTAATTTTATTTGATGAACTAGGCGCAGGTACAGATCCAAGTGAAGGTGCGGCACTCGCAATGAGTATCTTAGATTATGTACGTCGTTTAGGATCTTTAGTTATGGCGACAACACATTACCCTGAATTAAAAGCTTATAGTTATAATCGTGAAGGTGTCATGAATGCAAGTGTTGAATTTGACGTTGATACTCTGAGTCCGACTTATAAATTATTAATGGGTGTTCCAGGGCGATCTAATGCCTTCGATATTTCAAAAAAACTTGGTCTAAGTCTCAACATCATTAATAAAGCTAAGACAATGATAGGGACAGACGAGCAAGAAATCAATGCCATGATTGAATCATTAGAACACAATTCAAAACGTGTTGACCAACAACGAATAGAATTAGATAGACTTGTGAGAGAAGCACAGGAAACTCACGATGCCTTGTCTAAACAATATCAACAGTATCAAAATTATGAGAAATCTTTGATGGAGGAAGCTAAAGAAAAAGCCAATCAGCGTGTGAAATCTGCGACTAAAGAAGCGGACGAAATTCTTAAAGAACTTAGAAATCTAAGAGATCATAAGGGCGCTGAAGTAAAGGAACATGAATTAATTGATAAAAAGAAACAACTTGATGATCAATATGAGGCAAAATCAATTAAGCAACATGTTCAAAAGAAAAAGTATGATACGATTCATGCTGGAGATGAAGTGAAAGTTCTATCTTACGGTCAAAAAGGTGAAGTGCTTGAACTTGTAGGTAACGAAGAAGCAGTTGTACAAATGGGAATTATTAAAATGAAATTACCTATTGAAGATTTAGAAAAAACGAAAAAGAAAAAAGAAAAACCTACAAAAATGGTAACAAGACAAAATAGACAAACTATTAAAACAGAACTTGATTTAAGAGGATATCGTTACGAAGAAGCTTTAAATGAATTAGATCAATATCTTGATCAGGCGGTTTTAAGCAATTACGAACAAGTTTATATTATTCATGGTAAAGGTACGGGAGCACTTCAAAAAGGTGTTCAACAACATTTGAAAAAACATAAAAGCGTTAGACAATTTAGAGGAGGTATGCCTAGTGAAGGTGGATTTGGTGTCACTGTGGCAGAACTCAAGTAACCCTAAGATATGAGTAATGTGACTATATCTGAATAATTAAATGGACAATTTTATAGAACTCAGTATTAAAAATATTTAATAAAAAGTGCTTAATATCAAGTATAAAGTTTAAGAGAGGACAAGGGCGCACATTAGCCTAATAACTAGTGTATTAAGACGCTCTAAACTCGCTAAGTGTGTTAAGAGCATCTATAATGCAAAGGTGATTAATCTCTGTTATAATTTGTTCATCATTGAAAATTAAGGAGGATTGGCATTATGGCAATCGTAAAAGTAACTGATTCTGATTTTGATAGCAAAATTGAATCTGGTGTTAAATTAGTTGATTTCTGGGCGACTTGGTGTGGACCTTGTAAAATGATTGCACCAGTTTTAGAAGAACTAGCAGGAGACTATGATGGTAAAGCTGACATCTTAAAATTAGATGTTGACGAAAACCCATCAACTGCAGCGAAATATGAAGTAATGAGTATCCCAACTTTAATTGTATTTAAAGATGGCGAACCAGTTGATAAAGTTGTAGGTTTCCAACCTAAAGAAAACTTAGCAGAAGTATTAGATAAACATCTATAAGATTAACATAAATAAAGACTGGGGCATTACATTGAGTAATTGCTCCAGCTTTATTTTGTTTTCATTAATCAATTTGATAATGGAAAGGAGGAGCCCTTTGGAGGAATATCAAAAGAAAATTAAAGAAAAATTAAACGTAGTCCCTTTAGAGCCGGGTTGTTACTTAATGAAAGATAGAAATGATCAGGTTATATATGTGGGGAAGGCAAAGCGTTTAAGAAATCGTCTACGTTCTTATTTTACAGGCGCACATGATGCTAAAACAACCCGTTTGGTTGGAGAAATACGTAACTTTGAATTTATCGTGACATCAAGTGAGACAGAATCGCTACTGCTAGAGCTTAATCTTATAAAACAGTATCAACCCCGATATAATATTTTATTAAAAGATGATAAAAGTTACCCTTTTATTAAAATTACCAAAGAAAAGCATCCACGATTACTTGTTACTCGTACTGTAAAAAAGAATTCAGGCAAATACTTTGGTCCATACCCTAATGCATATTCTGCACAAGAAACAAAGAAATTACTTGATCGTATCTATCCATTTAGAAAATGCGATAATATGCCAGATAAGCTGTGTCTTTATTACCATATTGGACAATGCATGGGACCGTGTGTCTATGATGTTGATTTAGAGAAGTATGCTCAAATGACAAAAGAAATTACGGACTTTCTAAATGGGGAAGATAAAACAATATTGCATCATTTAGAAGACCGCATGAATAAAGCGAGTGAACAGTTAGATTTTGAACAAGCAAAAGAATATAGAGATATGATTCAACACATTCACAATTTAACTAAAAAACAAAAGATTATGTCTTCAGATAATACAATTAGAGATGTTTTTGGTTATAGTGTTTCTAAAGGCTGGATGTGTGTTCAAGTCTTCTTCGTTAGACAAGGTAATATGATAAAACGTGATGCTACAATGATACCGTTACAACAAACAGAGGAAGAAGAATTTTATACTTTTATAGGTCAATTTTATAGTTTAAATCAGCATCTATTACCTAAGGAAGTTCATGTACCTAAAAATCTTGATAAAGACATCATTCAGTCAGTGGTAGATACTAAGATTGTTCAACCAGTACGAGGAGCTAAAAAAGACATGATTAATTTAGCGAATCACAATGCTGAAGTACAACTCGATAATAAATTTGAATTAATTGCTAGAGATGAGTCAAGAACAATCAAAGCAATTGAAGAATTAGGAGAGCGTATGGGTATCCAAACACCAATAAGAATTGAAGCTTTTGATAATTCAAATATTCAAGGTGTTGATCCAGTTTCAGCAATGGTTACATTTGTAGATGGCAAACCTCATAAAAAAGATTATCGAAAATATAAGATTAAAACAGTGGAAGGACCTGATGATTATAAATCTATGAGAGAGGTCGTTCGTAGACGCTATACACGTGTACTCAACGAGGGGCTACCTCTACCAGATTTAATAATAGTTGATGGTGGGAAAGGTCATATGAATGGTGTGATGGATGTACTCGAAAATGAGCTTGGGCTAGATATACCAGTTGCTGGTTTACAAAAAAATGATAAACACCAAACATCTGAACTACTTTATGGAGCAAGTGCTGAAATAGTACCTTTAAAAAAGAACAGCCAAGCATTTTATCTATTACACCGCATACAAGATGAGGTTCATCGATTTGCAATTACATTCCACCGACAAACACGTCAAAAAACAGGTCTGAAATCTGTTTTAGATGACATTGATGGTATTGGAACTAAGAGAAAAACTTCATTATTACGTACATTTGGATCGATTAAGAAAATGAAAGAAGCATCCTTTGATGAATTACGACAAGCAGGCTTGCCTGAAAAGGTTGCTAAAAACCTTCAAAACGCGTTACAAAACAAATAATTATTAAAAAGTGGGCATGAGAATCATTCTCATGCCCAAAAATTGTGAAATTAATGTTACAATGTACGTAACAAAAGCTAATTTTTTTAAAGTTGTATGGAAGCGTTTTCTAAATAAGAAGAGTTATCACTTCATGTTGATTATCACAACTAATAGATTTCCAAAACTTTTAAACTTTCTGCTCAATGACTGGCTTTTTACTTTTTTAAGTCCTACTTGTGTATAGGTCGATATTAATTATATAGACAAGTACTAAATAAAAAAGTAAATCAACGCTGGTCTTTTATGTAAAACTTTAGGGCATTTTGCATACAAGTTTCTAAGAATTAGCAATTTAAATTATATGTTTCGCAGGGGGGACTCTTTTTGGCTCAATCAAAGAATGAATTTTACCTTAGAAGATTACATTCGTTATTAGGGGTTATTCCGATAGGTGCATTTTTAATTGTACACTTAATGGTAAACCATCAAGCAACGCAAGGTGCTGAAGCTTTTAATAGAGCTTCAGGATTTATGGAATCTTTACCATTCCTTATTGTGATGGAATTTATACTTATTTATATACCATTGTTATACCATGGTTTGTTCGGTTTACACATCGCATTCACTGCTAAGGAGAACATCGGGCATTACTCATTATTTAGAAACTGGATGTTTTTCTTCCAACGTGTAAGTGGTATTTTAGCATTTGTTTTTATTGCAATGCACTTATGGCAAACACGTTTGCAAAAAGCTTTTTATGGTAAATCTGTGGACTATAATCTAATGCATGAAACATTACAACATCCGTTATGGGCAATCTTTTACATTATTTGTGTCATTGCTGTTGTTTTCCATTTTGCTAATGGTTTATGGTCATTTTGTGTAACATGGGGCTTTTTACAATCTAAAAAATCACAACGTGTTTTTACTTGGATTTCACTCATAGTATTTTTAGTGATTTCTTATATTGGTGTTGCAGCCGTTATTGCGTTTATATAAGTATACGAATTTTCATTTTGAAACAAGCGAGTATAGATAAATTTACTACTTAGAAATTATGAAACGTTAAAAATTAACTGTTTCGTATTTAGTTTATATCTGAAATTAAAAGTAGGGCTTTAGATTTAAATATTCAGGGGAGTGACATTTCTATGGCAGAGAAAAAAATTATTGTTGTCGGTGGAGGACTAGCTGGTCTGATGTCAACAATTAAAGCGGCAGAACAAGGTGCACATGTAGATTTATTTTCCATTGTACCGGTAAAGCGTTCGCACTCTGTTTGTGCACAAGGTGGCATAAATGGTGCTGTTAATACTAAAGGTGAGGGAGATTCACCGTGGATTCACTTTGATGATACTGTTTATGGTGGAGACTTCCTGGCTAATCAACCACCAGTCAAAGCAATGGCTGATGCTGCACCTAAAATCATCCATCTGTTAGATCGTATGGGGGTTATGTTTAACAGAACGAAAGAAGGCTTATTAGACTTTAGACGTTTTGGCGGTACACTACATCATAGAACAGCTTTTGCTGGCGCAACGACAGGTCAACAATTGCTTTATGCATTAGATGAGCAAGTTCGTTCATTTGAGGTAGATGGTTTAGTAACTAAATACGAAGGATGGGAATTTCTAGGTATTGTTAAAGACGAAGAAGATGCTGCAAGAGGTATTGTTGCTCAAAATATGACAACATCAGAAATTCAATCATTCGGTTCAGATGCTGTCATCATGGCAACAGGTGGTCCTGGTATTATCTTTGGTAAAACGACGAATTCAATGATTAATACAGGTTCAGCGGCGTCAATCGTTTATCAGCAAGGTGCGATTTATGCAAATGGTGAATTCATCCAAATACATCCGACTGCGATTCCTGGAGATGACAAATTACGTCTTATGAGTGAATCAGCTCGTGGTGAAGGTGGACGTATTTGGACGTATAAAGATGGTAAACCTTGGTACTTCTTAGAAGAAAAATATCCAGACTATGGTAACTTGGTTCCACGTGATATAGCGACACGTGAAATTTTCGATGTTTGTATTAACCAAAAGTTAGGTATCAATGGAGAAAACATGGTATACCTTGATTTATCTCATAAAGATCCACACGAATTGGATGTTAAATTAGGTGGTATTATTGAAATTTATGAAAAATTCACAGGTGATGATCCACGTAAAGTTCCAATGAAAATCTTCCCAGCAGTGCATTATTCAATGGGTGGTTTATACGTAGACTATGATCAAATGACTAATATCAAAGGGTTATTTGCAGCTGGAGAATGTGATTTCTCACAACATGGTGGTAACCGTTTAGGTGCCAATTCTTTACTTTCAGCTATTTATGGAGGTACAGTAGCAGGTCCTAACGCTATCAAATATGTTGAAAATGTTGAAAAATCGTATACAGATCTAGATGACAGTATTTTCGAAGCTCGTGTTAAAGAAGAGAAAGAAAGATTTGATCATTTATTAAATATGCGTGGAACTGAAAATGCTTATAAACTTCACCGTGAATTAGGTGAAATTATGACAGCTAACGTAACTGTAGTTCGTGAAAATGAAAAGTTGCTTGAAACAGATAAAAAAATTCAAGAGCTTATGAAACGTTATGAAGATATCGATATGGAAGATACGCAAACATGGAGCAACCAAGCAGTATTCTTCACACGACAATTATGGAATATGTTGGTTCTTGCTCGTGTGATTACGATTGGTGCATATAATCGTAACGAATCTAGAGGTGCACATTACAAACCTGAATTCCCAGAACGTAATGATGAAGAATGGTTAAAAACAACCATGGCTCGTTATAAAGGTAGAAGTGAAAAGCCAGAATTTACTTATGAGCCAGTAGATGTAAGTTTAATTCCACCTCGTAAGCGTGACTACACAAGTAAGTCTAAAGGAGGTAATAAGTAATGGCTAATCAATCATTAAAAGAAACTCCAAAAACTCAAAGTAATCCACAAACTCAAGTACAAGGTCAAAATCAACAACCAAAACAAAAAACAGTAAAATTGATAATTAAACGTCAAGATAATAGCGAATCAAAACCTTATGAAGAATCATTTGAAATTCCTTATAAGGAAAATTTAAACGTAATTGCATGTTTAATGGAAATCAGACGAAATCCAGTCAACTCTAAAGGCGAAAAAACGACACCAGTCACATGGGATATGAATTGCCTCGAAGAAGTATGTGGCGCTTGTTCAATGGTTATTAACGGCCGTGCAAGACAATCATGTTCAGCTATTGTTGATCAATTAGAACAACCAATTCGTCTTGAACCAATGAGTACTTTCCCTGTCATTCGAGATTTACAAGTTGATCGCTCAAGAATGTTCGATAACTTAAAACGAATGAAAGCATGGATTCCTATTGATGGAACATATGACTTAGGACCTGGACCACGTATGCCAGAGAAAAAACGCCAAACTGCATATGAATTGTCTAAATGTATGACTTGTGGTGTATGCTTAGAAGTATGTCCAAATGTCACAAAAAATAATAAATTTGTTGGTGCACAAGCTATTTCTCAAGTACGTTTGTTCGACTTACATCCTACAGGTTCCATGACTAAAGATGAGCGTTTAGATGCATTGATGAGTGCAGGAGGACTGCAAGAATGTGGTAATTCTCAAAATTGTGTGAATGCATGTCCTAAAGGTATACCATTGACAACGTCAATTGCCGCAATGAATAGAGAAACTTCTTTCCATATGTTTAAATCATTCTTTGGTTCTGACCACCAAGTAGATTAATATAGCTTATAGTGACCAAGGCAACCTTGCCTTGGTCATTTTTTGATGATTGTAGAATAAAGATAGGAATATCACTTTACAAGAACTATAAACGTAAATATCTACAGTTATATGATACTGTGATACAATGTAAGGTAATTGTAAAAATAAGGGTGAAGAAGTATGAATAAACCTATTGGAGTCATTGATTCAGGTGTTGGTGGTCTTACTGTAGCTAAAGAAATTATGAGACAGTTACCAAATGAAACTATTTATTATTTAGGTGATATAGCACGGTGTCCATATGGTCCAAGACCAGGAGAAGAAGTTAAAAAATTCACAACGGAACTAGCTCAAAAATTGATGGAATTTGATATAAAAATGCTAGTTATTGCTTGCAATACTGCTACGGCAGTTGCATTAAATTATTTACAAAACATATTACCTATTCCTGTCATTGGTGTTATCGAACCTGGAGCAAGAACTGCTATAATGACTACAAAAAATCAAAATGTATTAGTTTTAGGAACTGAAGGAACAATTAAATCAGAAGCGTATCGCACACATATAAAAAAGATAAATCCAAATGTGAATGTCTATAGTGTTGCATGTCCGGGCTTTGTTCCTCTAGTTGAACAAATGCGCTATAAAGACCCTACAATTACTAATATTGTGATTCATCAAACGTTGAAGCAATGGAGAAACAGTGATGCGGACACGGTTATTTTAGGATGCACGCACTATCCGTTGTTATATCAGCCTATTTATGAATATTTTAGTGGTACTAAAACAGTTATCTCATCTGGCTTAGAAACAGCAAGAGAAGTAAGTGCATTACTCACGTTTAGCAATGAGCATGCCAGTTACACAGAACATCCCCAACATAGATTTTTTGCGACTGGTGACACCACACATATTAAAAATATTATTGATGAATGGTTAAATATGAAAGTTGAAGTTCAAAGAATAACTGTAGATGATTCATAGAAGGAGAGAATGATATGGAAGATATTGTTATTGCAACTAATAATCAAGGTAAGATAAACGATTTTAAAGCTATTTTTAAAAATCAACATGTTATTGGAATTTCTGAGTTAATTGAGGATTTTGATGTAGAAGAAACAGGTGCCACATTTGAAGAAAACGCTAGGTTAAAATCCGAAGCGGCAGCACATGCATTAAATAAGCGTGTCATTGCAGATGATAGTGGACTTGAAGTGTTCGCATTAAATGGAGAACCAGGCGTATATTCAGCTCGCTATGCAGGATTAGGTAAGAATGATGAAGATAATATTGAAAAGTTGTTAACGAACTTAGAAGATGTTCAAGACCGTCGTGCTCAATTTGTTTGTGTGATTAGTATGAGTGCGCCTAATGAAAAAACAAAAACATTTAAAGGAACAGTTTCTGGAGTGATAACAACTGAACGACATGGAAAGAATGGTTTTGGTTATGATCCAATATTTTTTGTCCCAGAATTAAATAAAACGATGGCGGAAATTACAAATGATGAAAAGGGTAAAATCAGTCATCGTGGAAATGCTATTCGACTGTTAAAAGAATATTTAGAGGGTGAACAACATGTCTAAGTGGATTATTCTTAGTGATAATCACAAAGAAACAGGTATCTTATATCATATTTATGAACTACATAAAGATGCAGATAAATTTTTACATTTAGGGGATTCTGAATTTAGTTATAATGACACAGAACTTAGTTTGTATCAGCGTGTGAAAGGTAATTGTGATTTTTATCCAGAGTTTTTAGAAGAAGCAATCACTGAAGAAAACGGAATCCGTGCCTTTTATACTCATGGACATCTTTATCAAGTAAACCAAACACGAATGAAACTGGCTGAAAAGGCAAAAGAATTAGGATGTTTGTTTGCCTTTTATGGACATACACATGTTGCAAAATATGAGCAAATAGGTGGTATACATGTAATTAATCCTGGTAGTATTTCTCAATCACGTAGTCAAATTGAAGAAACTTTTGCCGAACTCGTATACAAGAAAGATGAAAATACCATCATTTTGAATTTTAGAAATAGAGAAAATCAGATCATTGAAACAGTTAAGATTGAATTTTAGACAGTTAGGAATAATAAGAGCAAAACTTTTATATAAAGAATAAACCTGGGACATTAAAATGTTTCAGGTTTATTAATGATGTGGTAATTGATGGCTAGGTTAAACTATCGTGATGTTTACGCCTTATGCAGTTTGCACTTCGATACTTAATAGTGAGATTTAATCTCTGTTGAATTATATTATTGTACTTTAGAAAATAAAAAAGGAGCCTCATTCAATGAGACTCCTTTTTGTTATAGCGTCCTGGGAGGGATTCGAACCCCCGACCGATGGCTTAGAAGGCCATTGCTCTATCCAGCTGAGCTACCAGGACATTTTCAACACAAGAATTATTATATCTAAATATATGTCTTTTAGCAATAGGTACCTAATAAAAATTATTTATATTTTTCACTATAATAGAGGTTTTTATACATAAATGTTAATTTGATATAAAATCTCATATGTTTATATCAATAAAATCGAGCACAATACAGTTGTGCATGCCTAACTGTTAAAAAACTTAAATAAAGCAACAGTTAGGAACTCGTAATTACTTAGTATGAAAAATGCAACAAATTGAGTCAAATTAACTTTATAGTATAGGTAACAAAACGATAGAGATAACGAATCAAAACGTATCCAATCGTTTTGGAGTTATTAACTCATTTAGGAGTGTTAATAATGAAATTATTTAACGCTTTTAAAGACATCTTAGAAGCAGCCATCACTAACGATGGCACTCAATTAGGGGCAAGTATTGTTAACATCATAGAAAGTAGCGTTGATATGGTGAATCGATTTTTGGGAAATTAGTTCATCATCAACGATCTAGCATAATAATAAAATTTATTTAAAGGAGTTTTGAATAATGGAACAATTATTTGACGCAATTAGAAGTGTAGTAGATGCAGGAATCAACCAAGATTGGTCTCAATTAGCTTCAGGCATCGCTGGTATTGTTGAAAATGGTGTTAGTATTATTTCTAAATTATTAGGTCAATAATTTAAAAATTAAAACTTTAAAATTTAAATAATTAATTAGGGAGAGATAAACATGTCAAAATTAGCAGAAGCTATTGCAAATACAGTAAAAGCAGCACAAGATCAAGATTGGACTAAATTAGGAACTAGTATCGTTGACATCGTAGAAAGTGGCGTTAGCGTATTAGGTAAAATCTTCGGATTTTAATTAATCTTAGTTTTTTAAAATATAAATTTAAATAATTAATTAGGGAGAGATAAACATGTCAAAATTAGCAGAAGCTATTGCAAATACAGTAAAAGCAGCACAAGATCAAGATTGGACTAAATTAGGAACTAGTATCGTTGACATCGTAGAAAGTGGCGTTAGCGTATTAGGTAAAATCTTCGGTTTCTAATACACGATTAATTATTGGCCAGAGCGAATGCTCTGGTCTTTTTTTGTGCCATTTTATTTGTTACTATTTTAGTAAAAAAAGATTGTTAATAAATAGGAGATTTGAATATGAAATTCAAAAATATATTATTTGATTTCGACGATACATTAGTGGATTTTTATGACGCTGAGAAAAAAGCGTTTTATAATTTAGCGCAGAAATACAATCATCAGCCAACTCAACAGGATTTCGAACATTTTAAGAAAGTGAACCAAGCGCATTGGGAAGCATTTCAACAAAATAAATTGACTAAAGATGAAGTGCTGTCACAACGATTTATTAATTATTTTAATGACTATCAAATTCATGTAAATGGAAAAGAAGCTGATGAGTGCTTTAGAGCTGAATTAGCAAAGGCACCAGTTAAATTATTTGATCATACATTAGAAGTTATACAACAATTAAAATTAAATCATTCTCTCTATATAGTAACCAATGGTGTAACAGAAACACAGCTACGACGAATTGCTCAGACACAATTTAATGAAATATTTCAAGATGTCTTTATATCTGAACAAGCTGGATTTCAAAAGCCGATGACAGAGTTCTTCGATTTTGTGTTTGAACATATCGGAGAGAATAACAGGAATCAAACTCTAATTGTGGGAGATTCTTTAACGTCTGACATTTTAGGTGGTAAAAATGCTAATATATCAACATGTTGGTTTAATATTAGACAAAAAGAAAACCATACGTCTATTCAACCGGATTATATCATTAATGATTTATCAGAAATGATTCGCATTGTTGAGTGAATAGAAGAGATAAAGACAATTGAAGAAGTATAAGTTGAGCCAACACTTGTAGAATTTATCATTACAAGTGTTGGCTCAGTTTAGTTGATATATATTATCGTTACGACATTATGGATTCCATATTAAGATGTCGTGCCCCTCAGGATTTTTGGTTTCTACATCTTTAAAACCCTGTTTTAAAAAGAATTCTTTTGAGTTATTTCTAGCAATAGCTTTAATTGGTTTTTTATTTTCTTTAGCAAAGTTTAATAGTTGCTTAGCATATCCACGTCTTTGGTACGTATCTAATACTTCTAATTTCCAAAGAAGAATATAGTCATTGCTATTAGGGAAATAGGTTTCTTCTACTTCTCCTTTATCAAGTAATGCCATTCTCGCAACTAATTTATTACCAACAAAAATTCCATAAAAAGGAGAATCGGAACTTGCATCAATCATTTGTCCCTTTAACTCCTCAATCATATATAGGTTCTTGTTACCAAATTCTCTGAAATCAGCGAAAAGCTCATCTGTTTTGTAATTGATTTGTAAATGTTTAACTTCACCCATAACGTTATCCCCCTTTGTTTCTTTATTTTATTATACCCTCTTTAAAATGCTTTTTCATTTAATAATCATACTTAGTTGATTTGTAAAAAATTTAGATAAATTAATTTATAAGCCGTTAAATTGTCAATGAGAAATATAATCTTTATACTATATGAGGAATAGTGATAATGAAGGAGTAAAAACATGAAGTGTAATACGTTAAAGTTAACTGAACAGGATCAGTTCATTAATAAAATAAAAAATAGTGAATCTCAAATTACATCTTTTTATGAATATGATGCAGCGAAAAAGGAAAGCTTTTATAAAAGATTAAAAACACCTAATAATGGAAGGGAATTTCATTTATCACGAGTGATTAAATCTTACATGAATGAATTAAAGTTAACACATCAGCAGCTGAATAACATAGATGCTTTAGCTGATGGTGCAAAAGTAGTGATTGGTGGACAACAAGCTGGTCTTTTTGGGGGTCCACTGTATACGTTTCATAAGATTTTCTCAATTATAACTTTAAGTCGTCAACTTTCTGAGGAATATGATACTCCTATTGTACCTGTGTTTTGGATTGCAGGTGAGGACCATGATTTTGAAGAGGTGAATCATACGTATGCATTCAATAATAAAGAAACTACCTTGAAAAAAGTAAAGTATCATACGATGACACCACCAGATAGTAATGTTTCAAGATATACTCCTGATAAGAACGAATTAAAAGCATCATTAAATCACTTTTTTAAAGAAATGAAGGAAACTGTACATACTCAAGATGTTTATCAAATGTGCGTCAATATTATTAATCAATTTGATTCATGGACTGATATTTTTAAGGGATTGATACATGAAGTGTTTAAGGATTATGGGATTTTACTTATTGATGCTCAATACCCTGAATTAAGACAGATGGAGAAACCGTTGTTTAAAGAGATATTAGAAAAGAGGAATCAAGTCGATCAATCTTTTCGTGAAACTCAGATACGAACAACTCAACAACAACTTCCATCAATGATACAAACAGAGACAAACACGCATTTATTTATCCATGAAGACGGAATGAGACAGCTTTTAAATTTTGATGGCACTTATTTTAAACTGAATAAAACTGAGAAACGTTACACGAAACAAAATTTATTAGATATTATAGAAAGAGAGCCTGAAAGAATTTCTAATAATGTTGTTACTCGTCCAGTTGTAGAGGAATGGTTGTTTAACACAGTAGCATTTATCGGAGGCCCAAGCGAAATCAAATATTGGGCAGAATTAAAAGGTGTTTTCGATACGTTAAATGTAGAAATGCCTATTGTTATGCCAAGATTAAGAATCACGTATTTGTATGCTAGAACTAAAAAGTTATTAAAACAATATAATTTATCGATAGAGTCTGTCATTGCTAATGGAGTAGAACAGGAACGTCAACGTTTTGTTCGTGAAAAAGCATCAAATAATTTTATAAATGAAGTAGAAGAAATGAAAATTCAGCAACAAGAACTTTATAACAATTTATTCACCTATGTGGAAAATAATCATGACAACCAACGTCTTTTAGAAAAAAATAATCAAATTCATCTCAATCAGTACGATTATTTAATCAAACGGTACTTACTGAATATTGAAAGAGAAAATGATATAAGTATGCGACAGTTTAGAGAAATTAGTGAAACACTCCATCCAATGGGTGGTCTACAAGAAAGAGTTTGGAATCCACTTCAAATTATGAATGATTTTGGGATAGATGTGTTCAGTCCCTCCACCTATCCACCACTTTCTTACTCGTTTGATCATTTGATTATAAATCCTTGATATGACAATGTTTTTGCCCGTTTTATCTTATAGATAAAACGGGTTTTTTTTGTGTTTGAGCAAATTATTTGCACCTTTTTTGTATAATTAGTGGAGGATAGTGGGGAGATGTGGTAAATTATAAATAAGGTGAGGTGATAAAAAATGTTCATGGGAGAATTCGATCATCAATTGGATACAAAAGGACGTATGATTATACCGTCCAAATTTCGTTATGATCTAAATGAACGTTTTATTATCACAAGAGGCCTTGATAAATGTTTATTTGGTTACACTCTAGAAGAGTGGCAGCAAATTGAAGAGAAGATGAAAACCTTACCTATGACAAAAAAAGACGCGCGTAAATTTATGCGTATGTTCTTCTCAGGTGCTGTAGAAGTAGAATTAGATAAACAAGGGCGTATTAATATTCCGCAAAATTTAAGAAAATATGCCAATTTAAGTAAGGAATGTACAGTAATTGGTGTCTCAAATCGTATTGAGATTTGGGACAGAGAAACTTGGAATGATTTCTATGATGAATCTGAAGAAAGTTTCGAAGACATTGCTGAAGATTTAATAGATTTTGATTTTTAAATGGAGGAATTTAGATGTTTCATCATGTGAGCGTCATGTTAAACGAAACCATTGATTATTTAAATATTAAAGAAGATGGTGTGTATGTTGACTGTACGTTGGGTGGAGCAGGACATGCCCTCTATTTACTTAATCAATTAAATGATAAAGGTAGACTTATTGCGATTGATCAAGATTTAACAGCCATAGAAAATGCGAAAGAAGTTTTAAAAGAACATTTGCACAAAGTCACTTTTGTTCATAACAACTTTCGAGAATTAACAAATATTTTAAATGAATTAGAAATTGAAAAAGTAGATGGTATTTATTATGACTTAGGTGTTTCAAGCCCGCAATTGGATGTGCCTGAAAGAGGCTTTAGTTATCACAATGATGCGAAACTAGATATGCGAATGAATCAAACACAATCACTTTCTGCGTATGAAGTAGTTAATCAATGGTCTTATGAAGCATTAGTTAGGATTTTCTTTCGTTACGGTGAAGAGAAATTTTCTAAACAGATTGCACGCAGAATTGAAGCCCATCGAGAACAACAACCTATAGAAACAACTTTAGAACTAGTTGATGTCATTAAAGAAGGCATACCAGCGAAAGCAAGACGAAAAGGGGGACATCCTGCGAAACGCGTGTTCCAAGCTATTCGAATTGCTGTGAATGATGAGTTATCAGCTTTTGAAGATTCAGTTGAGCAAGCCATTGAATGTGTGAAGGTCGGAGGTAGAATTTCAGTTATTACTTTCCACTCTTTGGAAGATCGTTTGTGTAAACAAATTTTCCAAGAGTTTGAGAAAGGTCCAGACGTACCAAGAGGTCTACCTGTTATTCCCGAAGCATATACACCTAAGTTAAAACGAGTCAATCGTAAACCGATTACCGCTACTGATGACGATTTAAACGAAAACAATCGAGCACGTAGCGCCAAGTTACGCGTAGCAGAAATATTAAAATAAGGAGTAAGTGTAATGGCTGTAGAAAAAATTTATCAACCTTATGATGAAGCGACACAAACCAGTATCCCACAAAGACAACCACAATCGAGTCCTGAAAAACAAACCGTTAAAAGAAAAGTTGTTGTTCAACTTACTAGATTTGAAAAAATTTTATACATAGCTTTAATAACTGTAATTGCTCTAATAAGTATTTATATGCTATCTTTAAAAATGGATGCGTACGATACGCGAGGAAAAATTGCAGATTTAGATCAAAAAATAGAGAAACAATCTAGTGAGAACAGCGCATTAAAGTCTGAAATTAAGAAAAATTCTTCATATGAACGCATTTACGACAAGGCTAAGAAGCAGGGCATGAGTCTAGAGAACGACAATGTAAAGGTAGTGCGTAATAATGGCGAAGCGAAAAATTAAAATTAAAAAAAATAAAATAGGAGCAGTCCTACTTGTTGGTTTATTCGGACTGCTCTTTTTTATATTGGTGCTAAGGTTTTCTTATGTAATGATTACTGGCCACTCTAATGGTCAAGATTTAATTATGAAAGCCAATGAGAAATACTTAGTCAAAAATTCTCAACAACCAGAACGAGGTAAGATTTATGATCGTAATGGTAAAGTTTTAGCAGAAGATGTAGAAAGATATAAACTTGTTGCAGTTGTGGATAAAAAAGCAAGTAAAGAAAGTAAAAAGCCGCGACACGTGGTTGATAAAAAAAAGACAGCAAAAAAATTAGCTGAAATCATAGATATGGACGCTGACGAAATAGAAAAACGACTTAATAATAAGAAAGCCTTTCAAATCGAATTTGGTCAGAAAGGTACTAATTTAACTTATCAAGAAAAAGAAAAAATAGAGAAAATGAAATTACCTGGTATAGCACTTTACCCAGAAACTGAGCGGTTTTATCCTAATGGTAATTTTGCCTCCCATTTAATAGGCATGGCACAGAAAGATCCTGATACTGGTGAATTAAATGGTGCATTAGGTGTTGAAAAAATATTCAATAGTTATTTAAATGGATCAAGAGGTGCACTTAAATATATACATGATATATGGGGCTACATCGCACCTAATACGAAGAAAGAGCAGCAACCTAAACGTGGAGACGATATACACTTAACAATTGATTCTAATATACAAGTCTTTGTGGAAGAAGCTCTTGATGACATGGTTGAACGCTATGCTCCAAAAGATTTATTTGCAGTAGTAATGGACGCAAAAACTGGTGAAATACTTGCATATAGCCAACGTCCGACTTTTAACCCTGAAACAGGTAAAGATTTTGGCAAAAAGTGGGCAAACGATTTATATCAAAATACATATGAACCGGGCTCTACTTTTAAAACATACGGCTTAGCTGCAGCAATTCAAGAAGGTAAATTCAAACCGGATGAAAAGTATAAATCAGGTCATAGAAATATTATGGGCTCTGAAATTTCCGATTGGAATAAAACTGGTTGGGGACGTATACCTATGTCGTTAGGTTTTACTTATTCATCAAATACGTTGATGATGCACTTACAAGATTTGGTTGGTGCCGATAAAATGAAATCTTGGTATGAACGCTTTGGATTTGGCAAAAAAACAGGTGGTATGTTTGATGGAGAAGCTGCAGGTAATATTGGTTGGGCAAATGAATTACAACAAAAAACGTCAGCATTTGGTCAATCCACAACTGTTACCCCTGCTCAAATGATTCAAGCACAATCGGCTTTCTTTAATAAAGGGAATATGCTTAAACCATGGTTTGTAAGTAGTATTGATAATCCAATAACTAAAAAGAATTATTACTCTGGTAAAAAAGAGTTTGCCGGTAAACCAGTAACGGAAGAAACAGCCAATAAAGTTGAAGAAGAACTTGATAAAGTAGTAAATAGTAAGAAGAGTCATGCTATGAATTATCGCGTAAAAGGTTATGATATTGAAGGTAAGACAGGAACAGCACAAGTAGCTGATTCAAATGGAGGCGGTTATGTTAAAGGTGAAAATCCTTACTTTGTAAGCTTCATTGGGGATGCACCTAAGAAAAAACCTAAAGTCATTGTCTATGCAGGTATGAGTCTTGCTCAAAAAAATGATCAAGAAGCATATGAAATGGGTGTGAGCAAAGCATTTAAACCAATTATGGAGAATACGCTGAAATATTTAAATGTTGGAAAATCTAGTGATACTTCATCAAAAACTGACTATAGTAAAGTGCCTAACGTGCAAGGAGATGAAGTTCAAAAAGCAGAGGATAGCGTCAATGCTCAATCTCTTAAACCTATTACGATTGGTAATGGCAAACAAATTAAACAACAATCAGTTAAGTCAGGTACCAAAGTCCTACCACACAGTAAAGTAATGTTAATGACAGACGGGGAATTAACAATGCCGGATATGACCGGATGGACAAAGGAAGATGTACTTGCTTTTGAAGATTTAACGAAAATTAAAGTTTCTACTAAAGGTAATGGATTTGTCACGAATCAAAGTATCTCAAAAGGTCAAATCATTAAAAATAAAGATAAGATAGAAGTGTCATTATCTGCTGAAGATACGGATGATGACCAAGAGAAAACTGATGAGGACTCTTCGGATAACAAATCAAAGAAAGATAAAGCTGATGAGGATCATTCAAATACATCTTCGTCAACTAAGAATGATAAGTCAAACGCCGACTCGAAAAATGATTCTGATGACAGCACAAATGAAACATCAGGTTCTGAGAGAAATAATTAATTTAAGAGAACTTGATATCAACAACAGGTTGGGATTAACATTTTAGGGATTAGCTCACAAATGGTCCCAACCTTATTTAATAAATAGATAATGTCGTATATTAAAATAAAACAAAAACTGATAAAATATTAAAGGTTATTTACAAATAAAAAGAGCTAAAATTAGAAAGTGAAGAAAAGGAGATTTATATGATCTTTATATACGCAATCATCGCATTACTGATAACATTTATTTTAGTCCCTATACTTATTCCAACATTGAAACGTATGAAGTTTGGACAAAGTATCCGTGAGGAAGGGCCTCAAAGCCATATGAAAAAAACAGGTACTCCTACTATGGGTGGGCTTACATTTTTAATTAGTATTATAATTTCCTCTATCATTGCAATTATCTTTGTAGACCATTCAAATCCAATTATTTTGTTACTATTTGTAACAATCGGTTTTGGTCTTATTGGATTTATTGATGACTATATTATTGTAGTTAAAAAGAATAACCAAGGATTAACTAGTAAACAAAAGTTTCTAGCACAAATAATTATTGCAGTTATATTCTTTGTGCTAAGTGATGTATTTCACCTTGTGCATTTTACGACAGATTTGCATATTCCATTTGTGAATTTTGATATTCCGTTGTCATTTGCTTACGTGATATTTATCGTCTTTTGGCAAGTTGGTTTCTCAAATGCTGTAAACTTAACTGATGGTTTAGATGGATTGGCAACCGGTTTGTCAATAATAGGTTTTGCAATGTATGCTGTAATGAGTTACATGTTAGATTCACCGGCTATTGGCATATTTTGTATTATAATGATTTTCGCTTTACTAGGTTTCTTACCTTACAATTTAAATCCAGCGAAAGTTTTCATGGGAGACACAGGAAGTCTTGCTCTAGGTGGTATTTTTGCAACGATTTCAATCATGTTGAATCAAGAATTATCATTAATATTAATTGGTTTTGTGTTTGTAGTTGAGACATTATCTGTAATGTTACAAGTAGCCTCATATAAATTAACGAAGAAACGTATTTTCAAGATGAGTCCTATACATCACCACTTCGAATTAAGTGGTTGGGGTGAATGGAAGGTAGTAACAGTATTTTGGACGGTAGGTTTAATTACAGGATTAATAGGTTTATGGATTGGAGTGCATTAAATTGCTAAATTACACTGAATTAGAAAATAAAAATGTTTTAGTAGTAGGCTTAGCAAAAAGTGGATATGAAGCGGCGAAACTTCTCCTTAAATTAGGGGCTAACGTTAAAGTCAATGATGGAAAGGATCTTTCACAGGATGCACATGCTAAAGATTTAGAATCTATGGGCATTGAGGTAATTAGCGGTAGTCATCCTTTTTCTTTATTAGATGATGATCCTATCATTGTGAAAAACCCAGGTATTCCATATACTGTATCAATTATTAAAGAAGCAACAAATAGAGGGCTTAAAATCTTAACAGAGGTTGAACTTAGCTATTTAATTTCTGAGGCACCAATCATAGCAGTTACTGGAACTAACGGTAAAACTACTGTCACTTCACTAATCGGTGATATGTTCCAAAAAAGCGTGTTGACTGGACGACTTTCTGGGAATATTGGTTATGTAGCCTCAAAAGTTGCACAAGAAGTTAAATCAGATGAGTATTTAATAACAGAATTATCATCTTTTCAATTATTAGGCATTGAGGAATATAAACCACATATCGCTATCATTACTAATATTTATTCTGCACATTTGGATTACCATGAAACGTTAGAGAACTATCAAAATGCTAAAAAGCAAATATATAAAAATCAAACTAAAGATGATTATCTCATTTGTAATTATCATCAAAGGCACCTAATTGAATCAGAAAATCTAGAAGCGAAAACATTTTATTTTTCAACACAGCAAGAAGTTGATGGGATATACATTAAAGATGGTTTCATTGTTTTTAACGGCATTCGCATTATTAACACTAAAGACTTAGTGCTACCGGGAGAACATAACCTGGAAAATATTTTAGCAGCTGTTCTAGCATCAATCATTGCTGGAGTGCCAGTCAAAGCTATTGTAGATAGTCTTGTTACTTTTTCCGGTATTGATCATAGACTTCAGTATATTGGTACAAATCGCACAAATAAATATTATAATGATTCAAAAGCAACTAATACTTTAGCTACTCAATTTGCGCTTAACTCTTTTGATCAACCAATTATTTGGTTGTGTGGTGGATTAGATCGTGGTAATGAATTCGATGAACTTATTCCTTATATGGAAAATGTACGTGTGATGGTTGTTTTTGGAGAAACACAAGATAAATTTGCTAAATTGGGAAATAGTCAAGGTAAGTATGTGATTAAAGCAACAGATGTAGAGGATGCTGTTGATAAAATTCAAGATATAGTCGAGCCCAATGATGTTGTTCTATTATCACCAGCTTGTGCAAGTTGGGATCAGTATCATACATTTGAAGAACGTGGTGAGAAGTTTATCGATAGATTCCGAGCGCACTTGCCATCATACTAAGGAGTGTGAATGCTCATGGAAGAGAATAAAAATCAACCTAATAAGGAGAATATGTCGAATAAAGACGATAATGCAACTCATTTGAATGACAGTCACAGAAATGAAGATTTAGAGCTTTTTAGACGGAATAAAAACGCTCGCCAACGCAGAAGACGTCGTATAGATAACCAAAGTAAAGAAAAGGATGCTACGTCTACACAATCACAGTTAGAAACTAAACCAATGGATAAATTTATAGATAATCACAAGTCGCATAATCAAGACAAAGAAATAAAAAGTGACTTAATTGAAGATAATGTTAATGATGAAAACGACAATCAAAAAAATATTAATGATAAATTAAATGACCGTATTGTCCAAGAAACAAATGAAAGTCGTCAAAGTACTGAAGACGATGAGGAATTTCTACTTGATCATCGGAGTGAACAACAACCTAAAGCCTCTCGTCATTCTAAAAAGCATAAATTACTAAGTAAATTTACTTCTAAAAAAGAAAAGGAAACATCTACATCGTTCAATAATAATGAGAAGGTAACTCAAATTAAACCGCTTAGTTTAGAAGAAAAAAGAGCCATAAGACGTAAAAAGCAAAAAAGAATCCAATATACCATTATCACACTACTCATTCTTATCATTGTTCTCATTTTACTCTATATGTTTACACCACTGAGTAAAATATCAAATGTAAATGTTAAAGGTAATAACAACGTAAGTACGAGTAAAATAAAGAAAGAACTTAACGTTACTTCGCGATCACGAATGTATACTTTTAGTAAAAATAAAGCGATTAGGAACTTAAAACAGAATCCTTTAATCAAAGAAGTTGATATTCATAAACAATTACCAAACACGTTAACTGTCAACGTGACTGAGTACCAAATTGTCGGTTTAGAAAAAAATAAAGATAAATATGTGCCAATTATAGAAGATGGTAAAGAATTAACAGAATACAAAGATGAAGTGTCGCATGATGGGCCTATCATTGATGGGTTCAAAGGAGACAAAAAAAAACGAATTATAAAAGCTTTATCAGAAATGTCACCTAAAGTGAGAAACTTAATTGCAGAGGTGAGTTACGCACCAACTAAAAATAAACAAAGTCGCATAAAAATCTTCACCAAAGATAATATGCAAGTTATTGGTGACATTACAACGATTGCAGACAAAATGCAATATTATCCTCAAATGTCACAATCATTAAGCAGAGATGACTCTGGCGAACTTAAGACAAATGGCTATATTGATTTATCGGTTGGAGCGTCATTTATTCCTTATCAAGGTTCATCAACTGTTCAATCGGGTACAGAACAAAATGTAACCAAGTCAACACAAGAAGAAAATGATGCAAAAGAAGAACTTCAAAATGTGTTGAATAAAATAAATAAACAATCTAAAGAAAATAATTAAAAAATTTCGATAATAGTATGTGTTTATAGTTCACAAGCTATTCAACGTATTGTACACTAAAGATAGTGTACTTAAATAGTATAATTTGTCAGGAGGTGCCTATCTATGGAGGAACATTACTATGTGAGCATAGATATAGGTTCATCAAGCGTAAAAACAATAGTAGGCGAAAAATTTCACAACGGAATTAATGTGATAGGTACAGGGCAAACCTACACAAGTGGTATCAAGAATGGTTTAATTGATGATTTTGATATTGCAAGACAAGCAATTAAAGATACAATTAAGAAGGCTTCAATTGCCTCTGGTGTAGATATAAAAGATGTATTTTTAAAACTACCTATCATCGGTACCGAAGTATATGATGAATCAAATGAAATTGAATTTTATGAGGATACTGAAATTGATGGCACGCATATTGAATCAGTTTTAGAAGGTATCCGGGATAAAAATGATGTGCCTGAAACTGAAGTGATAAATGTATTCCCAATCCGTTTTGTAGTTGACAAAGACAATGAAGTTTCAGATCCAAAAGAATTAATTGCAAGACATTCATTAAAAGTAGATGCAGGTGTCATCGCAATCCAAAAATCTATTTTAATCAATATGATTAAATGTGTTGAGGCATGTGGTGTTGACGTGTTAGATGTTTATTCTGATGCGTACAATTATGGTTCTATTCTCACACCAACGGAGAAAGAATTAGGCGCTTGTGTTATTGATATCGGTGAAGACTTAACGCAAGTTGCTTTCTATGAACGAGGAGAACTTGTAGATGCTGAATCTATAGAAATGGCCGGTCGAGACATTACGGATGATATTGCTCAAGGACTAAATACTACATATGACACAGCTGAAAAGGTAAAACATCAATATGGTCATGCATTTTATGACTCTGCTTCAGATCAAGATGTCTTTTCAGTAGATCAAGTTGATTCAGATGAACATGTTCAATATACTCAAAAAGATTTAAGTGACTTTATTGAACAAAGAGTCGAAGATATATTCTTCGAAGTCTTTGACGTTTTACAAGAGCTAGGACTTACAAAAGTAAACGGAGGATTTGTAGTTACTGGTGGATCTGCAAATTTACTAGGTGTAAAAGAATTACTACAAGATATGGTTAGTGAAAAAGTGAGAATTCATACACCGTCACAAATGGGTATCAGAAAACCAGAATTTTCTTCGGCTATTTCTACGATTTCTAGTAGTATCGCTTTTGACGAGTTATTAGATTATGTTACAATTAGTTATCAAGATAATGAAGAATTTGAAGAAGAAGTTATCGAAACTGATAAAGATACTGAAACAAAATCAAGCGGTTTTGATTGGTTTAAGCGTAAATCAAACAAAAAAGAAAATGACGAGGTAGCACCAGAAGCGCCTCGTGAAGAGTCTTATGAAGACCGTGAAAATCATCTAGAAGATGAACAACAAACAGAAGGCAAAGCCAAAGAAGAAAGTAAGTTTAAAAAATTAATGAAATCTCTATTTGAATGATTATTGGCCATAAAGACTAGGAGGAAAATTAAATGTTAGAATTTGAACAAGGATTTAATCATTTAGCCACATTGAAAGTTATCGGTGTAGGTGGTGGCGGAAATAACGCCGTTAACCGTATGATTGACCATGGTATGAATAATGTAGAATTTATTGCCATCAACACTGATGGACAAGCTTTAAACTTATCAAAAGCTGAATCAAAAATTCAAATTGGTGAGAAATTAACACGTGGATTAGGTGCTGGTGCTAATCCTGAAATTGGGAAGAAAGCAGCAGAAGAATCAAGAGAACAAATTGAAGATGCTATCCAAGGTGCTGATATGGTATTCGTAACTGCTGGTATGGGTGGCGGTACTGGAACAGGTGCTGCACCGGTTGTTGCTAAAATAGCAAAAGAAATGGGTGCTTTAACTGTAGGTGTTGTTACGCGTCCATTCGGTTTCGAAGGTCGTAAGCGCCAAACACAAGCGGCAGCTGGTGTAGAATCTATGAAAGCAGCAGTGGATACATTAATTGTTATTCCAAATGATCGCTTATTAGATATCGTTGACAAATCTACGCCAATGATGGAAGCATTTAAAGAAGCGGATAATGTATTACGTCAAGGTGTACAAGGTATTTCAGATTTAATTGCAGTATCAGGTGAAGTGAACTTAGACTTTGCAGACGTTAAAACAATTATGTCTAATCAAGGTTCTGCGTTAATGGGTATCGGTGTGTCATCTGGTGAAAACAGAGCAGTCGAAGCCGCTAAAAAAGCAATTTCATCTCCATTATTAGAAACATCAATTGTAGGTGCTCAAGGTGTACTTATGAACATTACAGGTGGAGAATCACTGTCTTTATTTGAAGCTCAAGAAGCAGCTGATATTGTTCAAGATGCTGCAGATGAAGATGTGAATATGATTTTTGGTACAGTTATTAACCCAGAGCTTCAAGATGAAATTGTAGTTACTGTTATCGCAACTGGTTTTGAAGATAAACCTTCTTCACAAGGTCGTAAAGCTACAAGTACTGGTTTTGGTTCAAGTGTAAATAGTAGTTCTAATCATCAATCTGTTGCTAGTGCTAAAGAAGATTCATTCTCTGCACACACTTCTCATTCACAATCAAGTGAAAGTGTAAATGAAAGAAGCCACACTACTAAAGATGATGATATTCCTAGCTTTATTAGAAATAGAGAAGAAAGACGTTCTAGAAGAACTAGACGCTAATCGTCAATATAATCACTGTATTTTATAATAGCCTGAGACATTTTATAGTCTCAGGCATTTTTAACGTATTGGAGTATCTAAGTAATCTGAAAACTTAGTTATATATCAATATTTAACTAAATTTTTTGTTTTGAAAGATAAGACAACACTTTTAATAAATTTTTGCTGCTAATTCTCAAAATGACATTCATATATCGATAACACTGTTAATATAAATACTTTATATATATTTATTATCTCATGTGCATCATTTAGGTAACCATTGATAGTTAGTAATTGGTACAAGTTTAAATAAATTTAAGTATGATATATAATTGTTTCATAATTGGTTACTTAATATTTAGATTATTTTTAGAACATTTCGATTTGAAATTAAGTGTATAGTGGAATGTATATATATAAAGGGGTGGTGAAATATTTTGAAAGAGAGATTTATTAAGAAAACTCATTATTTAGACTATCAATTTGATGAGCCTACTGATATTAAGTTAGGTTTCACTACTCGAGAAAATGGGTTAAGTCCTTATCCTAATCATAGTTTTAATATGGCGAGATATATCAGTGACAGTGCACATCATATTACACATCATCAAGATATCTTAGCGAATCTTATTGGTTATCCAAGAGATGAATGGGTTTTTCCTATACAAACACATGATAGTCGTATCGTTGAAGTTACAAGTGAACATAAAGGAACAAATATTGATGAACTAACTGATGATTTACATGGCATAGATGGAATGTATACTTTTGATTCTCACATTCTTCTTACTATGTGTTATGCGGATTGCGTACCTGTATATTTTTATAGTGAACCACATGGATATATAGGATTAGCACATGCAGGTTGGCGAGGAACATATGGTCAAATAGTAAAAGAAATGCTAAAAAAAGTGGATTTTGATTATGAAGACTTAAAGATTGTAATTGGTCCAGCAACTTCAAATTCTTATGAAATCAATGATGATATAAAAAATAAGTTTGAGGAATTAACCATTGATTCAACTTTATATATTGAGACCAGAGGTAAAAATCAACATGGTATTGATTTGAAAAAGGCTAACGCACTTCTTCTAGAAGAAGCTGGAGTTCCATCAAAAAACATATACGTTACGGAATATGCAACTTCAGAAAACTTAGATTTATTCTTTTCATATCGTGTTGAAAAAGGACAGACGGGACGTATGTTAGCATTTATTGGACGGAAGTAAAGTGAATGAAGTAGGTGAATAATTTATGGATGTTAAAGAGAATCTTGCTAAGATTGAAAAGGAAATTGATGCAAGCATTAAAAAAAGTGCGCATTCAGCACAACCTCACGTGATTGCAGTAACAAAATATGTTACAATAGAGCGAGCTAGAGAAGCGTATAAAGTAGGGATAAGACATTTCGGTGAAAATCGATTAGATGGATTCAAAGAGAAGAAAGAATCTCTACCAAGCGATGTTAAATTACATTTCATTGGTTCTTTACAATCAAGGAAAGTAAAAGATATTATAAATGAAGTCGATTATTTTCATGCTTTAGATCGTTTAAGTCTAGCTAAGGAGATTAATAAAAGAGCAAATCATGTTATAAAATGTTTCTTACAAGTAAATGTTTCTGGAGAAGAATCTAAACATGGCATAGCTCTTGAAGAAGTGAATCAATTTATAAATCAAATTAAAGAATATGAAAATATCCAAATTATTGGATTAATGACGATGGCACCATTGACTGATGATTTATCGTACATAAGAAATTTATTTAAAGAATTAAGACATAAAAGAAATGAAATTCAACAATTCAATTTAGCACATGCACCTTGTACAGAATTATCTATGGGAATGAGTAATGATTATCAAATGGCAGTTGAAGAAGGTGCAACCTTTGTCAGAATTGGGACTAAACTTGTAGGAGAATAGGAGTGAGCCCCCCTTGGCTTTAAAGGATTTATTTAATAATTTTTTTGTAGTTGAAGAAGAAGAGGAAGTTGAAGGACCTGAAGAACGTGAATCTTCTAGATCACGTGAACGTGTTCAAGAACGCGAAGATTACAATCGTAATGAGAATCAAGCGACACCACAAACTTTTAACAATAAGCAACAAGCGATTAAGTCTGTACCTCAAAAGAACACTTTGAGATCGAATACAACTTCTGAAGAAAGGAATTATCGTATGAATAATAATTCAAAAAATAATTCTAGAAACGTTGTAACAATGAACCAAGCATCACAATCATATGCCGCTCAGGAAAGTTCAAAAATGTGTCTGTTTGAACCACGTGTCTTTTCAGATACTCAAGATATTGCCGACGAATTAAAAAACAGACGTGCAACTTTAGTAAATTTACAACGCATTGATCAAGTATCAGCAAAGCGTATTATTGATTTTTTAAGTGGTACGGTATACGCAATTGGTGGAGATATTCAACGCGTGGGTACTGATATTTTCTTATGCACACCTGATAATGTTGAAGTAGCCGGTAGTATAACTGATCACATCGAGAATATGGAGCAACACTACGAATAAGGAGTTCAACTATGGATATTGGTTTGCTAAGTACAATTTTCCGATTTATTATATTTTTAGTTCAAATATATTATTTTGGAATGATTATATATTTCTTTACTTCTTGGGTTCCGAGTATAAGAGAGTCTAAGTTTGGAGAATTTTTAGGAAAGTTATATGAACCTTTCTTAGAACCTTTCCGTAAAATTATTCCTCCTATTGGCTTTATAGACATTTCTTCTATCGCGGCAATCTTCGTTCTAGTTTTATTCCAAAGTGGTTTAGTAAAAATATTTAATTTAATTCTTGCATATTTATCTTAAAATGTGACACGCACTAATTTTATAATATTTAACATAACGAGGCAAAGTAGCTAGACTTTGACCTCGTTTTATCATATGACTTATTGTTGACAGTGTTATAGTCGTAGTGTTTTAAAAATTTTTCAACATAAAAGGAGTAGATAACCATCGATATATATCAGCATTTTAGAAAGGAAGAACAAGATGCTATCGATCAATTCATCGATAAATGTAAGCAGGCTGATGCTAATTATGCTCCAGTTCTAACCCATTTCTTGGATCCGAGAGGTCAATATATACTTGAAGTCATTACGCGTAGTTATCAAGATTTACATGTTACATTTTTTGGTGGACCACATGCAGAAAGAAAACGTGCAATCATCGCACCATTATATTTTAAGCCACAGCCTGAGGACTTTGAATTAACTTTATTTGAACTTCAATATCCTAAGAAATTTGTAACAATACAACATCAACACGTTCTTGGAACACTCATGTCACTGGGAATACAAAGAGATCAACTCGGTGATATTATAGTTGGAGAAGATATACAGTTTGTTTTGACAAAACAATTAGAATCATATATTATATCTGAATTAACGCGTATTAAGGGAGCCTCAGTTAAACTTAATTCTATTCCTACTAAAGATATGATACAATCAGAAGAGAATTGGAAAGTTCATAGTACAACTGTGAGCGCTTTGAGATTAGATGTAGTTTTAAAAGAGATGATTCATAAGTCTCGAAATATTGCACAACAATTAATTTTAAAAAAAAGAGTCAAAGTTAACCATACAATAATAGATTCTACAGATTTTCAATTAGAGCAGAATGATTTATTGTCAATCCAAGGTTATGGTAGAGCTCAAATTGTTGAAATAGGTGGAAAAACAAAAAAGAACAAGTTACACATTCATTATCAAACACTATTTAAATAGCTATCAATCAAGGAGGATTATCATGCCTTTTACACCAAGTGAGATTAAGAATAAAGAATTTACACGAGTAAAAAATGGTTTAGAACCTACAGAAGTTGCAAATTACTTAGAGCAACTAAGTAATGAAATCGAACGTTTAAAAGAAGATAAAAAGCAACTTGAAAAAGTCATTGAAGATAGAGATTCTAATATTAAATCATATAAAGATGTTCACCAATCAGTAAGCGATGCACTTATTCAAGCACAAAAAGTAGGAGAAGAGACAAAACAAGCAGCAACTAAAGAAGCTGAAGCCGTTTTATCAAAAGCACAAGTACAAGCTGACAGTATTGTGAATGATGCAATTGAAAAAGCGCGTCGTCTAGCTTTCCAAACTGAAGACATGAAACGACAATCTAAAGTTTTCCGCTCTCGTTTCCGTATGCTTGTTGAAGCACAACTTGACTTACTCAAAAGTGAAGATTGGGATTACTTACTCAATTATGATTTAGACGCCGAGCAAGTGACATTAGAAGATATTCATCATCTTCATGATAATGATTTGACACCTGAAGAACGTGCAATGAAACAAAAGCAAAATCAAGAAATATCGGCTAATCAGCCTTCTACATCAAGTTCAGAATCTGTGAGTCAATCAAATGCAAATAACGAATCATCACAATCAACATCAAATAATTAAAAACGAATCACAGGTTAACTATTTGATGTGAAAATAGCGAAGAAATTTCATTGTTTATTAAAAATGCATTTTCTAAATAGTAATTTATTGATATGATATAAAGACAGACGCGTAAGAAACAGTGAACATAGTACAGCGAGTTAGGATTGGTGTGAGCCTAGCATATTGTTTGTTTCTTATATCACTGGCTTTTTCAATTTTATAAATATTCTTAAGAGAACTCTAAGTTGAGTTAAGTAGGGTGGTACCGCGGATTAACCGTCCCTTTTAATTGAACTTAGAGTTCTTTTTTATCATTACAAGGAGTGAATTTAATGAATTACAAAGATACCCTATTAATGCCGAAAACTGATTTTCCTATGAGAGGTGGCTTACCGAATAAAGAACCACAAATTCAAGAAATGTGGGATAATGATGAGCAATATCGCAAAGCGTTAGAAAAAAATAAAAATAATCCATCATTCATTTTGCATGACGGACCACCATATGCTAATGGTAATTTACATATGGGACATGCATTAAATAAAATCATAAAGGATTTTATTGTTCGTTATAAAACAATGCAAGGCTTTTATGCACCGTATGTGCCAGGTTGGGATACTCATGGTTTACCAATTGAACAGGCTTTAACTAAAAAAGGCGTTGATCGCAAAAAAATGTCAGTTGCAGAATTTAGAGAGAAATGTAAAGAATTTGCATTAAAACAAATTGACATTCAAAAGAAAGATTTTAAGCGCCTTGGTGTACGTGGTGATTTTAATAATCCTTACATTACATTAACACCTGAATATGAAGCCGCACAAATAAGATTATTTGGAGAAATGGCAGACAAAGGTTTGATTTATAAAGGGAAAAAACCTGTGTATTGGTCACCTTCAAGTGAATCATCACTTGCAGAAGCTGAGATAGAATATCATGACAAACGTTCTGCATCAATTTACGTTGCTTTTGACGTCAAAGACAGTAAAGGTAAAGTTGATTCTGATGCCCAATTTATTATTTGGACAACTACACCATGGACAATTCCATCAAATGTGGCAATTACAGTTCATCCAGAGCTAAACTACGGTCAGTATAATGTTAATGGACATAAATACATTGTTGCCCAAGCATTATCAGAAGCAGTAGCAGAAGCATTAGGTTGGGATAAAGATTCTATACAATTAGAGAAAGAATTCACAGGTAAAGAACTGGAATTTGTAGAGGCACAACATCCATTCCTAGATCGTGTATCATTAGTAATTAACGGTGAACATGTTACGACAGACGCTGGTACGGGATGTGTTCATACAGCTCCCGGTCACGGGGAAGATGACTATATTGTAGGTCAAAAATATGATTTACCAGTAATTAGTCCTTTAAATGATAAAGGTGTATTCACTGAAGAAGGTGGACCATTTGAAGGAATGTTCTACGACAAAGCAAACAAAGCTGTGACTGATCTTTTAAAAGAAAAAGACGCACTACTTAAACTTGACTTTATTACACATAGTTATCCTCATGATTGGCGTACGAAAAAACCTGTTATCTTTAGAGCTACACCACAATGGTTTGCTTCCATTAATAAAGTAAGACAGGATATTCTTGATGCAATTGAAGACACGAACTTTAAAGTAGACTGGGGTAAAACACGAATTTACAATATGATTCGCGATCGTGGCGAATGGGTAATTTCTCGTCAACGTGTATGGGGCGTTCCTTTACCGGTATTTTATGCTGAAAATGGCGACATCATTATGACTAAAGAGACAGTAAATCACGTTGCAGATTTATTTGAAAAATACGGTTCAAATATTTGGTTTGAAAAAGAAGCTAAAGAATTACTTCCTGAAGGATTTAGTCATCCTGGAAGCCCTAACGGTGAATTTACTAAAGAAACTGATATTATGGACGTTTGGTTTGATTCTGGTTCATCACACCGTGGTGTATTAGAAACGAGACCTGAACTTTCATTCCCAGCAGACCTCTATTTTGAGGGTAGTGATCAGTATCGCGGTTGGTTCAACTCTTCAATTACAACTGCTGTAGCCACTCGTGGTCAAGCGCCGTATAAATTCTTGTTATCACATGGCTTTGTCATGGACGGTGAAGGTAAGAAGATGAGTAAGTCATTAGGTAATGTTATAGTTCCTGATCAAGTTGTTAAACAAAAAGGCGCAGATATTGCACGTTTATGGGTAAGTAGTACTGATTACCTTTCTGATGTGCGTATTTCCGATGAAATTCTTAAACAAACGTCTGATGTATATCGAAAAATTCGAAATACTTTAAGATTTATGTTAGGTAATATTAACGATTTCAACCCTGAAACGGATAGTATTGCTGAAACAAATTTACTTGAAGTAGATCGCTATTTGTTAAATCGTTTACGTGAATTCACAGCGAGTACGATTAATAACTATGAAAATTTTGATTATTTGAATATTTATCAAGAAGTTCAAAACTTTATCAATGTTGAACTAAGTAACTTCTATTTAGATTACGGTAAAGATATACTTTATATTGAGAAAAAAGATTCTCATAAACGTCGTAGCATGCAAACCGTTTTATATCAAATACTTATTGACATGACAAAATTACTAGCACCAATTTTAGTGCATACAGCTGAAGAAGTTTGGTCTCATACGCCTCATGTAAAAGAAGAAAGTGTACACCTTTCAGATATGCCTAAAGTTGTTGATGTAGATGAAGAATTGTTAGAAAAATGGAATACATTTATGAATTTACGTGATGATGTTAACCGTGCATTAGAACAAGCACGTAATGAAAAAGTAATTGGTAAGTCATTAGAAGCTAAAGTGGTTATTGGAAACAATGAAACATTTAATACAGCGGAATTCTTACAACAATTTAATGACTTACAACAATTATTCATCGTTTCACAAGTTGAAGTTAAAGATAAAGTAAATGATGGTGTATCCTATCAATATGGAGATATCCATATTAAACATGCTGAAGGTGAAAAATGTGAAAGATGCTGGAACTATACAGAAGAATTAGGTTCAGTAGGTGAACTTGAACATTTATGCCCACGATGTCAAGAAGTAGTAAAAACTTTAGTATAATAAAAAGTTTTTACATGTGAGCATGTATTTCAAGAAAATAAATTTTAAATTATTGATTAAATACAATAAGAAAGCCCAAAATGAATTTCATTTTGGGCTTATTTTTGTGAAGTTATAAGATTTCAAATAAAGAAATTTCACTAACTTTTTAAAGGTAATTTGATAAAGCAGATTTCTATATTTAATGTTTGGTTTTTAATAAAATTGAACAAGTTTCGTAAATTCATATTCATTACATTTTTATGTCATAGAATATTTTTCTCATTATAAGCACAGTGATTGTATTGAATCTTCAAGTATAAAATGATAACAATATTAATAAGGTATAAATCAATCATTTGAGTTCAATTTAATTTTTAGTCATAATATATAAAATACAAAGTGTTGGATAGTGTAGTATAGTATTTATTCACATTACTGATTGAATTCATTAGGCTTTAATAATAAAAGCATCAATATAATAATTTTATCTAAATCTATTGAATTTTTGTATAGATACAATTCATAATCAAACGTCTTGGACAAAAATATTTAATTTTTAATAAAATATAGGCATATGTTTTTTAATAAACGTTGTTACTAAATTTAGATAGCATTTAGATTTTCATTTATCTTTATTATGTGAGTGAAAAAAAGAGAAAGATTAAAAGAAGAAACAAGTATATATTTTTTATTACTGCGCTTAAAAAGATAAACATACACTTTCAACAAAGTAATCATTTAATTATTTAAAAGAAAAGTAATCATTGAAAGGAAAATAAGATGTTTCATAACAAAAATGCAAATTTTGTAAATGGTGTAACTATCAATATTAAAGATAAAGAAACAATTAAAACATTTTATGAGAATGTTTTAGGATTTAATCTTATCAATGAATCTGAAACTGCTGTACAATTTGAAGTTGGCGATTCAAATCAATTTATTACTTTTATTGAAATACAGAATGGACGAGAACCGTTAATGTCTGAAGCAGGTCTTTTCCATATTGGTATATTGTTGCCTACTTTGACTACATTAGCTGATTTACTCGTACATTTAAGTGATTTTGAAGTACCAGTGAACGGTGGACAACAAAGTGTTGCAACATGTTTATTTATTGAGGATCCAGAGGGCAATGCTATAAAGTTTTATGTCGATCGTGAGACAGAATCATGGATTGATGAGAAAGAAGGCAGAATTAGAATGGATATTGCTCCAATTAATGTACCTCGATTACTGCAAAACGTCTCTCATACTCAATGGCAGGGCATACCAGATGAAACTAAATTAGGTTCATTACATATTAAGTCCATTCGAATTTCTGATGTTAAATCATATTATTTAAATTATTTTGGACTAGAAGAATCAGCATATATGGACGATTATTCTCTATTTTTATCTTCAAACGAGTATTATAATCATTTGGCTGTTAATCAGTGGTTATCTGCGACAAAACGAGTAGATAATGAACATACCTATGGTTTAGCTATGATAGATTTTCACTATCCAAAAACAACACATAAAAATCTTAAAGGACCTGATGGTATTTATTTTAGATTTAATAGAATAAAAGAAGTGTGATGATATGAAAAAAGCAATCATAGTCATGTTTGTTGTTACTGTTATCTTGACAATAGCAGCACTCATTGACGAGTTTATGATTCAAGATGCGAAACATGGTCAAAGTCGTTTTACGTCACATCATCCTATGAAAATCAATACATATAAAAAGGGGCAGTGTACATATTACGTCTTTGAACGTGTTAAAAATGATGGAAATAAGATAAACAATACTTGGAGCGACGCCAAGCATTGGGATAAAAAAGCAATTGATGATGGATACATTGTTGACCGTAACCCTAAAAAAGGATCAATATTACAATCTTCTAAAGGGAAATACGGTCATGTTGCATATATAGAAACAATAAATGAAGATGGTTCTATGCAAGTTTCAGAAATGAACTATACACAACCTTATGAAATCACAAAACGCACAATTCATACCTATGATATTAAAAATTATTATTATATTCATCCGCAAAAGATAAAAACATAATAGACAAGATATCTTTTTCAAAATTACGTTCTAGGATATAATGTTAAGTGTTGCTTTAGATGACATTAAAAAGAATGGAGGCACTTCTTTGAAAAAGAAATACTATATTAGCATCTCTTTACTTATGACAATCATTGTATTAGTTTTCGATCAAGTTTCTAAATGGCTTATTACAATCTCAATGAAGGTTGGAGATTCATATGAAATTATCCCTAACTTTTTAAATATTACATCCCATAGAAACAACGGTGCAGCATGGGGGATTTTGAGTGGTAAAATGCTATTTTTCTATATTATTACTATCATTATTTTAATCGTTTTAGTTATTTTTTATATTAAAGAAGCACAATTTAATTTGTTTATGCAAGTTGCAATAAGCCTATTATTTGCTGGAGCTTTAGGAAATTTTATTGATCGCGTATTACATGGCGAAGTTGTGGATTTTATTGATACAAATATATTCGGATACGATTTTCCTATCTTTAATATTGCGGATTCAAGCTTAACAATTGGAGTTATATTCGTAATCATCGCACTCATTAAAGATGCAATCATAAATAAGAAGGAGGTCTAGTTTTGGAAAATTATAATTTTAATATTATCGAACAATCACAAGTTGGACAACGTATAGATAAACTTGTTTCAGATTTAAATAAAGATTGGTCACGTAGTCAACTTCAAGATTGGATTAAAGAAGGTTTAGTCAAGGTAAATGGTAAAGTAATTAAATCGAACTATAAGGTCAAGTTAAATGACAAAATTGTTGTAACCGAGAAAGAAGTCGTAGAGGCAGATATAAAACCTGAAAACTTAAATTTAGATATTTATTATGAAGACGAAGACGTTGCTGTTGTATATAAACCAAAAGGTATGGTTGTACATCCATCTCCAGGCCATTATAGTGGAACATTAGTAAATGGATTAATGTATCAAATTAAAGATTTATCAGGAATCAATGGCGAAATACGTCCCGGCATAGTTCATAGAATAGATAAAGATACGTCTGGTTTATTAATGGTTGCTAAAAATGATGTTGCTCATCGTCATTTAGTTGAACAACTTATGTCTAAAACTGTTAAACGAAAATACACGGCGTTAGTTCATGGTAATATCCCTCATGATTATGGCACTATTGACGCACCAATTGGTCGAAATAAAAACGATAGACAATCGATGGCTGTGGTTGATGACGGTAAAGAAGCTGTGACACACTTTAATGTATTAGAGCATTTTAAAGATTATACATTGATAGAATGTCAATTAGAAACAGGGCGTACACATCAAATTCGTGTACATATGAAATATATTGGTTATCCTCTTGTAGGGGATCCGAAGTATGGACCTAAAAAAACGTTAGATATCGATGGACAAGCTTTACATGCTGGTATAATTGGTTTCGAACATCCTGTAACACATGAATACATTGAGAAGCATGCAACATTACCTAACGATTTTGAAAAGTTACTAGATGATATAAGACGTAGAGATGCATAAACGAATGAGGCATCGATTTTTAATTATAAATACTAACTTTGCCATTGACTTATACTATTAAAAGTTTTAAACTAATAACAGTTTAAATATAAAAACGTCATCTTTAATTGAGGGTCCAGAGAGGCTCCGAAGATATGAATAATTAGGATAATAATATTTTGATGATTAAGTTACTAATACTTTTGCTGTGTTTATAACTTAAGAATGTGAATATAATAGAGAATATAGATTATTCTCTTTAACTTTTTGTCTCATATCTTTATTAAAGATATGAGTTTTTTTATATTAAAAGAGGTGAAACAATGTCTGAACGAATTATTTTAGATGAGGCAGCGATACAACGTACAATTACACGAATTGCTCATGAAATTCTAGAATATAACAAGGGAACTAAAGATTTAGTTCTATTAGGCATTAAAACAAGAGGTGCTTTTTTAGCACATCGTATACAAGATAAAATAAATTCAATTGAACAACAATTAGTACCAACAGGTACTATCGATATCACGCATTTTCGAGATGACGTTGATAAGGTAGTGCAACAAGCTGATCAATACGCTTTTGATATTAATGTAGATATTAATAACAAAGTGGTTGTTATCATTGACGATGTTTTGTATACCGGACGTACAGTAAGAGCCTCATTAGATGCGATTTTATTACATACAAGACCTATTAAAATAGGGCTTGCAGCACTTGTGGATCGTGGTCATCGTGAACTCCCTATACGCGCAGATTTTGTAGGAAAAAATATACCTACAGCACGAGATGAATCTGTTTCAGTTTATTTAGAAGAAATTGACGATAGAAATGCAGTCGTCATTGAATAATTATCCTTTTAAAACAGTACGAGAGACTGAAAAAGGTGAAGTGTTTCTTATGGATAAATCTACATATGACTATAAAAAGATTATGTAAACTATAAATATCCAATAGAAGCTTCATTGATAAATGTGATGATAAAAGTTTAACTTAACATTACACTTAGATATATTTCATTTTAGTCTCTTTACATTCTACTGATTGTAAAGAGACTTTTTTTATGAAAGGAAATGAATCAACATGGAAAATGAGCAAATGTTTGAGCGTACCGTTCAGCCAGTTCTTGATGTAAAAGATAAACCAAAACCAGCACAATGGGCATTTCTGAGTCTTCAACATTTATTTGCAATGTTTGGATCAACTGTACTTGTACCATTTTTAACACATCTGCCTATATCAGCAGCTTTGTTGGCATCAGGTATTGGTACACTTTTATACATATTAATCACAAAAGCGAAAATTCCTGCCTACCTAGGATCGAGTTTTGCCTTTATTACACCTATCATTACAGGGTTAAGTACACATAGTCTTGGAGATATGCTGGTTGCATTATTTATGAGTGGATTAATGTACGTGATTATAGGTATTTTCATTAAATTGAGTGGAACACATTGGTTAATGCACTTGTTACCACCAGTAGTTGTCGGACCAGTAATAATGGTCATTGGGTTAAGTTTAGCTCCTACAGCAGTAAACATGGCCATGTTCGAAAATTCTGCTGAAATGAAAGGGTATAACTTAAGTTACTTAATTGTTGCTTTGATTACATTAGCAGTAACCATCATCGTCCAAGGATTCTTCAAAGGATTTTTATCACTAATACCTGTACTTATAGGTATTATAGTGGGATATATTGTATCCATTTTCATGGGCATAGTTAAATTTGCTCCAATAGCACAAGCGAAATGGATAGATTTTCCTCATATTTATCTACCATTTAAAGATTACACACCATCTTTTCATTTAGGACTCATTCTCGTGATGATACCCGTGGTGTTTGTGACGGTAAGTGAACATATTGGTCATCAAATGGTAATTAATAAAATAGTAGGACGCAATTTCTTTGAAAATCCAGGTTTAGATAAATCAATCATTGGTGATGGTGTTTCAACTATGTTTGCAAGTATGATAGGAGGTCCTCCTAGTACAACTTATGGTGAAAATATAGGTGTACTAGCGATCACCAAAATATATAGTATTTACGTTATTGGTGGTGCGGCAGTTATAGCTATCATTCTTGCATTTATTGGTAAGTTCACTGCTTTAATATCTTCAATACCTACGCCAGTGATGGGTGGTGTCTCAATTTTATTATTCGGTATTATAGCAGCTAGTGGTTTAAGAATGCTTGTTGAAAGTCAAGTAGATTTCGCAAGCAATCGCAACTTGGTTATAGCATCAGTTGTGCTTGTTGTCGGGATTGGTAATCTTCTTATCAATTTAAAAGGCATAGGTATCAATTTACAAATTGAAGGAATGGCATTATCAGCACTTTCAGGAATAATATTAAATTTAATTTTGCCAAAAGATAAAAACCAAATAAATTAAGCTTTATTTCTATAGGAGGCGCTTTATGGAACACTTATTATCAATGGAGCATTTATCTAATTCAGAAATTTATGATTTAATTACTATCGCTTGCCAATTCAAATCTGGTGAGCGACCATTACCTCAATTTAACGGTCAATACGTATCAAACTTATTCTTCGAAAATTCAACGCGAACAAAGTGTAGCTTTGAGATGGCAGAACAAAAATTAGGATTAAAACTTATTAATTTTGAAACAAGTACATCATCTGTAAAAAAGGGTGAGTCACTTTATGACACATGTAAAACACTTGAAAGTATAGGTGTTGATTTACTTGTCATACGTCACTCCCAAAATTCTTATTACGAAGAACTGGATCAATTAAATATTCCAATTGCTAATGCAGGTGATGGAAGTGGACAACATCCTACTCAGAGTTTATTAGACATAATGACAATATATGAAGAATATGGTTCGTTTGAAGGTTTGAATATTCTAATATGTGGGGACATTAAAAATTCTCGTGTCGCAAGAAGTAATTATCATAGTTTAACATCATTAGGTGCCAACGTAATGTTCTCAAGTCCAAAAGAATGGGTAGATAATACATTAGAGGCGCCTTATGTTGAAATTGATGAAGTCATTGATAAAGTAGATATTGTTATGTTGCTTAGAGTTCAACATGAAAGACATGGAATTTCAGGTGAAGCTAACTTTGCTGCTGAAGAATATCATCAACAATTTGGTTTAACACAGGCTAGATATGATAAATTAAAAGAGGAAGCCATTGTAATGCATCCAGCTCCTGTAAATAGAGGTGTTGAAATTAAAAGCGAGCTAGTTGAAGCACCTAAGTCTCGAATATTTAAGCAGATGGAAAATGGAATGTATTTAAGAATGGCAGTAATAAGTGCGCTTTTACAATAGAAAGGGGTTAATTCTACATGAAATTAATTAAAAACGGAAAAATCTTAAAAAACGGTATCCTAAAAGACACAGAAATTTTAATCGACGGTAAACGTATTAAACAAATTAGTAGTAAAATTAATGCTTCATCTTCAAATATTGAAGTTATTGATGCAAAAGGAAATTTAATTGCTCCCGGTTTTGTAGATGTTCATGTGCACCTACGTGAACCAGGTGGTGAACATAAAGAAACAATTGAAAGTGGTACAAAAGCCGCTGCAAGAGGTGGTTTTACTACAGTATGTCCTATGCCTAATACAAGACCTGTACCAGATACAGTTGAACATGTTAGAGAATTAAGACAACGAATTTCTGAAACAGCACAAGTTAGGGTGTTGCCTTATGCTGCTATTACTAAGAGACAAGCAGGTACTGAACTTGTTGATTTTGAAAAATTAGCACTAGAAGGTGTGTTTGCATTTACTGACGATGGTGTGGGAGTTCAAACAGCAAGTATGATGTATGCTGCTATGAAGCAAGCTGCAAAAGTTAAAAAACCGATTGTCGCACACTGTGAAGATAATAGCTTAATCTATGGTGGTGCAATGCATAAAGGTAAACGTAGTGAAGAATTAGGCATACCTGGTATTCCAAATATTGCTGAATCTGTACAAATTGCTAGAGATGTATTATTGGCTGAAGCAACTGGTTGTCACTATCATGTGTGTCATGTTTCAACTAAGGAAAGTGTTCGAGTAATCAGAGACGCTAAAAAAGCTGGTATCCATGTAACAGCAGAAGTTACACCACATCATTTATTATTAACTGAAAATGATGTTCCTGGCGATGATTCAAACTACAAAATGAATCCACCATTAAGAAGTAATGAAGATAGAGAAGCACTTTTAGAAGGCTTATTAGATGGAACAATTGATTGTATTGCAACGGATCATGCACCTCACGCTAAAGAAGAAAAAGCACAACCTATGACAAAAGCACCTTTCGGCATCGTAGGTAGTGAAACAGCATTCCCATTACTTTATACACACTTTGTAAGACGAGGTAATTGGTCACTGCAACAATTAGTTGATTATTTCACTATTAAACCAGCTACTATTTTCAACTTAAATTATGGAAAATTACACAAAGATAGTTACGCTGATTTAACAATAATTGATCTTAATACTGAAAAAGAAATCAAAAGTGAAGATTTCTTATCTAAAGCTGATAACACTCCATTTATTGGTGAAAAAGTTTATGGAAATCCAACACTAACAATGCTTAAAGGTGAAGTAGTATTCGAGGAGGAAAAGTAGATGCTTGAAAAACGTTATCTTGTACTGGAAGATGGCTCTTATTACGAAGGATATCGCTTAGGGTCAGATGACTTATCTATAGGCGAAATTGTATTCAACACTGCTATGACGGGGTACCAAGAAACAATCTCTGACCCGTCTTACACAGGTCAAATCATAACTTTTACGTACCCACTAATTGGAAACTATGGTATTAATCGCGATGATTTTGAATCATTAACACCTAAATTAAATGGGGTAGTAGTAAAGGAAGCAAGTACACACCCTAGTAACTTTAGACACCAAAAAACTTTACACGAAACACTTGCTCAATATCATATTCCTGGTATATCGGGGGTAGATACTAGAAGTATTACTCGTAAAATTAGAAATTATGGTGTTTTAAGAGCTGGATTTACAGATAATAAAGATAACATTCAGGAACTTGTTGAACAGTTGAAAACTGCTGAATTACCTAGAGATGAAGTTCAAACGGTTTCTACAAAAACACCATATGTATCAACAGGTTCCGATTTAAGCGTCGTTTTACTCGACTTTGGTAAAAAGCAAAATATCGTTCGTGAATTAAATTTACGTGGTTGCAACGTCACAGTTGTACCATATGATACGTCAGCTGAAGAGATTTTAGGCATGTCTCCAGATGGTGTCATGCTATCAAACGGACCTGGTGATCCAGACGAAGTTGACGTTGCTTTAGATATGATCAGAGGCATATTAGGAAAGATACCATTCTTTGGTATCTGCCTTGGTCATCAACTTTTTGCATTATCACAAGGCGCAACTTCATTCAAAATGAAATTTGGACATCGTGGTGCGAACCATCCCGTTAAAGATTTAAGAACAGGTAAAATAGATATCACGAGCCAAAATCACGGCTATTCTATTGATTGTGACTCGCTAAAAAATACTGACCTTGAAGTTACACACATTGCTTTAAACGATGGTACTGTTGAAGGACTAAGACATAAAGAACTTCCAGCGTTTTCAGTCCAATATCATCCTGAAGCAAGACCAGGTCCAAGTGATTCTAATTACTTATTTGATGAGTTCATAGCAATGATGAAGGATTTCAAAGAAAAGGAGCGTCAAATCAATGCCTAAAAGAGATGATATTAAGACAATTTTAGTAGTCGGTTCAGGCCCAATTATTATTGGACAAGCTGCAGAATTTGACTATGCAGGAACACAAGCTTGTCTAGCATTAAAAGAAGAAGGCTACAGAGTTATTTTAGTTAATTCTAATCCTGCAACAATAATGACAGATAAAGAAATTGCCGATAAAGTCTACATAGAACCATTAACGCACGATTTTATTGCTCGTATTATTAGAAAAGAACAACCAGATGCATTATTACCTACTTTAGGTGGTCAAACTGGGTTGAACATGGCGATTCAACTTCATGATAGTGGTGTGTTAGAAGCTAATAATGTAAAGTTGTTAGGCACAGAGCTAGAGTCTATTCAACAAGCCGAAGATCGTGAAATGTTTAGAACATTAATGAATGATTTAAATGTACCTGTACCAGAAAGCGATATTGTTAATACAGTAGAACAAGCATTTGAATTTAAAGAACAAGTTGGATACCCGTTAATTGTACGTCCTGCATTTACGATGGGAGGTACTGGCGGTGGTATTTGCCATAATGATGCTGAATTAAAAGAAGTTGTTAGTAATGGTTTACACTATAGCCCTGCTACACAATGTTTAATAGAAAAATCAATCGCAGGTTATAAAGAAATCGAATATGAAGTTATGCGTGATAAAAATGATAACGCAATCGTAGTATGTAATATGGAGAACATAGATCCTGTAGGCATTCATACTGGAGATTCAATCGTTGTTGCACCGAGTCAAACACTGTCAGATGTAGAATATCAAATGCTACGAGACGTATCTTTAAAAGTAATTCGTGCTTTAGGTATTGAAGGTGGATGTAATGTGCAACTCGCGCTTGACCCACATTCATTGAATTATTACATCATTGAGGTCAACCCACGTGTGTCTCGTTCATCAGCATTAGCTTCAAAAGCGACGGGTTATCCTATTGCAAAATTAGCTGCTAAGATTGCCGTAGGTTTAACATTAGATGAAATGCTTAACCCTATCACAGGAACTTCATATGCTGCATTTGAACCAACTTTAGACTATGTTATTTCTAAAATTCCACGTTTCCCATTTGATAAATTCGAAAAAGGTGAACGTGAACTTGGAACTCAAATGAAAGCGACAGGCGAAGTCATGGCAATCGGTCGTACATATGAAGAATCTTTACTGAAAGCCATTCGTTCACTTGAATATGGTGTTCATCATTTAGGTTTATCAAATGGAGAAAGTTATGAATTAGATTACATTAAAGAGCGTATTGGACATCAAGATGATGAAAGATTGTTCTTTATCGGAGAAGCAATTCGTAGAGGAACATCTCTTGAAGAACTTCATAATATGACAAAAATTGACTATTTCTTCCTAAATAAGTTCCAAAACATTATTGATATTGAGCATGAACTTAAAAATCATCAAGGTGATTTAGAGTATTTAAAATACGCTAAAGATTATGGTTTTAGTGATAAAGTGATTGCTCATCGATGGGATAAGGAAGAAAAAGACATATATCAACTACGTATGAGTCAAAATATTAAACCAGTTTATAAAATGGTTGATACATGTGCAGCTGAATTTGAATCCACAACGCCATACTATTATGGTACGTATGAATATGAAAATGAATCTATAGTAACTGATAAAGAGAAAATTCTAGTACTAGGTTCAGGACCAATTAGAATTGGCCAAGGGGTAGAATTTGATTATGCAACTGTACATGCAGTATGGGCTATTCAAAATGCTGGTTACGAAGCTATTATTGTGAATAATAATCCGGAGACTGTATCTACTGACTTTTCAATTTCTGACAAATTATATTTTGAACCACTAACAGAAGAAGATGTTATGAATATCATTAACTTAGAACAACCTAAAGGTGTTGTAGTACAATTTGGTGGTCAAACAGCAATAAACTTAGCTGATAAGTTAGCACAACATGGTGTTAAAATTCTCGGAACATCATTAGAAGATTTAAATCGAGCTGAGGATAGAAAGGAATTTGAAGCGTTATTACGTGAAATAGCTGTACCCCAGCCACAAGGTAAAACTGCTACATCACCTAAAGAAGCTCTTGAAAATGCAAGAGAAATAGGCTATCCAGTTGTAGTTCGTCCTTCATACGTGCTTGGTGGCCGTGCAATGGAGATTGTAGATAATGATCAAGAACTTGAAAATTATATGACTCAAGCTGTTAAAGCAAGTCCAGAACATCCTGTATTGGTAGACCGCTATTTAACAGGAAAAGAGATAGAAGTGGATGCTATTTCAGATGGTGAGACTGTCGTGATTCCAGGAATTATGGAACATATAGAGCGTGCAGGTGTTCACAGTGGAGATTCTATTGCAGTTTATCCACCACAAACACTGACTCAAGACGAAATTAATACACTCGAAGACTACACAATTAAATTGGCAAAAGGTTTAAATATTAAAGGTCTTATTAACATTCAATTTGTCATAGCTCACGACGGTGTTTATGTGTTAGAAGTTAATCCGCGTTCAAGCCGTACGGTACCATTCTTAAGTAAGATTACTGATATTCAAATGGCACAATTAGCGATGCGTGCAATTATGGGTGAAACGCTTGCCGAAATTGGGTTCAAACAAGGTATCCAACCATACTCTGAAGGCGTATATGTTAAAGCGCCCGTATTTAGTTTTAATAAATTAAAAAATGTAGATATAACGCTTGGACCAGAGATGAAGTCTACAGGTGAAGTTATGGGTAAAGACCTAACACTTGAAAAAGCGCTATACAAAGGTCTCACTGGTAGCGGATTTGAAGTGAAAGATCATGGTACAGTATTGATGACTGTAAGTGATAAAGATAAAGATGAAATAGTCAAGATTGCACATCGATTAAATGAAATAGGCTACAAAATATTGGCTACTCGTGGAACAGCACAAAAGTTAAAAGATCATAATATTCCAGTTGAGGTCGTAGGTAAAATCGGTGGCGAGGATGATTTACTGACACGAATTCAAAATGGAGAAGTGCAAATTGTCATTAATACTATGACAAAAGGAAAAGAAATCGAACGAGATGGATTCCAAATTCGACGTACAACAGTTGAAAATGGTGTACCTTGTTTAACATCACTGGATACTGCCAGTGCTTTAACAAATGTCATTGAAAGCATGACGTTTACTATGAGAAATGTATAATCTTTATGATAGAAGTTAAAAGGAGAAGATGAGTGTGAGAAATCTACCCATTATAGCATTAGATTTTAAATCAGCAGACGAGGTTCATACATTTTTAAATAAATTTAATGAACCGTTATGCGTCAAAATTGGGATGGAGTTATTTTATCAAACAGGGCCAGCTTTAATTAAGTCCATTAAAAAAAGAGGTCATGATATCTTTTTAGATTTAAAATTACATGACATACCTAATACTGTGAGTAAAGCAATGGAAGGCTTAGCACGTTTAGATGTAGATTTAGTCAATGTTCATGCTGCCGGTGGTATTAAAATGATGGAAGAAGCTAAAAAAGGGTTAAGAAAACATAATGCTGATATTAAAATCATTGCAGTTACTCAATTAACTTCAACTACTGAAACACAATTACATGAAGAACAAAATATTCAAACCTCAATAGAGGAGGCAGTTTTAAATTATGCTCGTCTTACTAAAAAAGCTGGTTTAGACGGTGTCGTATGTTCTCCTCTTGAGGCTGAGATGATTTCTAAAGAACTAGGTACTGACTTTTTAAAAGTGACACCAGGTATTCGCCCGAAAGGCGCAGCTCGTAATGATCAACAACGAATTACAACACCAGAGGAAGCTAAAACCTTGGGGTCAACACATATCGTAGTAGGTCGACCTATCACTCAAAGTGAGCATCCAATTGACAGTTATCATAAAATAAAAGAAAGTTGGTTAAGTTAAATGGCTAAAAATATTGCTAAAGCATTGTTAGACATAGAGGCAGTTTCATTATCTCCAAATGATTTATTTACTTGGAGCTCTGGAATTAAATCGCCTATATATTGTGATAATCGAATAACTTTAGGCTACCCTGAAGTGCGTAATGCGATTAGAGATGGGTTAATTCAATTAATTAAAGAACATTTTTCTAACGTTGAAATTATCTCGGGTACGGCCACTGCTGGTATCCCTCATGCAGCTTACATTTCTGAAAAATTAGAATTACCTATGAATTACGTTAGATCAAAAAGTAAAAGCCATGGTAAACAAAACCAAATAGAAGGTGCAAAAAGCGAGAATAAAAATGTCGTTGTAGTCGAGGATTTAATTTCTACTGGAGGTTCTTCGATTACAGCTGTCGAAGCATTGGAAGAAGCGGGAGCTAATGTGCTTGGGGTCGTTGCTATATTCACATATGGTCTTGCGAAAGCAGACAAGACATTTAATAAGGCTCATATTCCGTTTTACACTTTAAGTGATTATAATGAGCTTATAGAAGTTGCGAAAGATGAAGGTAAAATCTCTTTAAATGATATCCAAACATTAGTTGATTGGCGAGATAACTTATCGTAATATATGAATGGTGAGGAGGCGTCTAATGGAACAAAATAATGATAATAATCATCTTTACACTTTAATAAAACATTGTAATGAGTTTCTTTATAGACGAGATGATTATAGAATTCCATCTGATTCTCAATCAGACCATTCTAATAATGAAAATATTTTAAAAACAATGAATGATGAAGTATTTAAACATTCAATTGAAATTTTTAAACGTGCCAAGAAAAATTTAAATCATTAACTATAAATCGATATTCTAAAAACACTCCAAAAGTGATGATTCAATCAACTTTCGGAGTGTTTTTATGAATTAACTTCGAAATCATAGTAAATTTTTATTATAAAGTCAGAATGAATTGTGGAAATAAGCTGAGAAGAAAAATCACTAGAGTATTCCAATTCATCGTACAATTGTACTTCACCTTCAATGCATATTTGAAATAATTATATTCAAATCAATAAATTCTACACGCATTATTTACGATAAATCAAAGGTTATAATAATTACTCAAAATTAACGTATAAACATCTTAGTCATTAGCCATCCAATTAATAGAACTAATGCAAATATTAATAATGGCACACCATAATGTATGAGCATAACAACGCCTCCAATCTTAATCGAACTATCAATCAAATTAAGAATCAAACTATATTAAAGTTCTAATTTTTTAAATCCTATATAACTACATTCTACAATGAAAGGACATACATGTTAAAATAATAAGTAAGATTGATTTTTAAATAACAAGAATACGATATAAAGAGGGAATAGCACATGGACATACCAAAAATTACGACGTTTTTAATGTTTAATGATGAAGCTGAAGAAGCAATTCAATTATACACAAGTTTATTTGAAGATAGTGAAATTATTACAATGGTGAAGTATGGCGAAGAAGGACCGGGCACACCTGGATCAGTACAACACTCCATCTTTACGCTAAATGGCCAAGTATTTATGGCAATAGATGCAAATAGTGGAGAAGAGTTGCCTATGAATCCAGCAATGTCACTATATGTCACTGTTAAGGATACTATGGAGATGGAACGTTTATTTAATGGTTTGAAAAATGAAGGCGCCATTTTAATGCCTAAAACAGAAATGCCACCATTTAGAGAGTTTGCATGGGTTCAAGATAAATTTGGCGTGAGTTTTCAACTTGCTTTACCAGAAAACAAATAGATTAAAAAGACAGCAGAATGTTGAATGATATGTGCATTCAATTCTGCTGTCTTTTTTAATGTTATGATTCTTTCATTTGTTGAATATGATCATAATCAGGTGTTGCAAATAGGGTCTTTTGGTTGTCATATGTCACGAATCCAGGTTTTGCTCCAGAAGGTTTATGAACGTGTCTAATTTCTGTATAATCTACAGGAATCTGAGCTGAACTCCCAGCTTTAGAGAAGTACCCAGCTAGCATTGCCGCTTCTTTAATCGTTGTTTCGCTTGGACTCTCATTGAGTATGACAACATGAGATCCTGGAATATCCTTTGTATGAAACCATAAATGATTTTTACGTGCCTTTTTATTGGTAAGATAATCATTTTGTTTATTATTTTTACCTACTAATATCGTATCTCCATCAGTAGAATGATACGTTTGAAGTTGAATTTTAGACTGTTTTTTCTTTTTACTTTGTTTTCTTTGCTTCATGAATCCCTGTTCAGCAAGTTCATCGCGAATATCATCGATATCATCAACGGTAATGTGCTTTAACTGTTGTTCAATATTATCAAAGTAATCAATATTCTCTTTAGTAAGTTTAATCTGATGAGTCAATTCGTGCTCCCGTGTTTTCATACGGTTATATTGTTTATAATAATATTGAGCGTTAGTTGATGGCGATTTTGTAGGGTTAAGTGGAATCTTTACTTCTTCACCAGTATAGTAATTCAACGCTATAACAGAATCGTCACCTTGTTGAATACGATATATATTAGCTGTAATCAACTCTCCATATAATTGCTGAGTTTCTTTGTTTTTAGCACTTTCATACTCATCGATAAGTTTACTCAATTTATTTTGTTGTTTTTGCAGTTGCTGTTGTACAAATCTGACTAAATCATTTGCACGTTGTTTGACTCTTTCTCTCTCTCCACGTGCATCATAAAAGCGATCCAATAGTTCATGAAGTGAATGATACTCAACTATATCATCATAGAATTGATTAAGTTTCATGAAATAGAAGTCCTCTTTACCTGTTTCATGATTTTTATGAAAGACAGGGGTAGGTGATGATTTTGTTTCGGCCATGACTTCATCAAAAGCATCAGGTAATGTTTCTTGAGTCATAAATTGACGACGATTCACAATTTCATTAGCGATTAGCGGACTAAAGCCCTCACATATATTAAGTAATTGTTTGGCAATCTTTCCAGCATTAAAGTCTATATATTTTAATACCTCTTGTCCTGTTAATTCATAAGGATTGATTTTATTTTGATTTGGTGGTGCTTCATATTTGAAGCCAGGCATAACGGTTCTGTACTGATTTGTGTTAGGAGTTAGATGTTTAAACCCTTCGATGATTTTACGTTGATCATCGACAAGGATAAGGTTACTATGTTTACCCATTATTTCCAATATGATAGTTCTATATATTGTATCACCAATTTCATCTTTACTTTCGATATCAATCTCTATACGTCTATCGTTACCAACCTGTCGAATTGCTTTTATAAAGCCTCCCTCAAGGTGTTTACGGAAAACTCTTGCAAACATTGGTGGGGTAAATGGATTGTCGTATTTTTTAGTAGTTAATTGTAAACGAGAGAAACTAGGGTGAATCGATAGAAGTAGTTGATGATTTTTACGATTTTGTCTTATTACAATAATTATTGTGTCATTTTCTGGTTGATTTATTTTATGAATTCGGCCTGAGACTAAACCTTGTAATGATTCAATCATTTTTTTAGTAAATAAGCCATCATATGCCATAATTATCTGCCACCTTATACTTTTTCATTCATCATATTGTAACATGCGTAAACTGAGAGGTCATGATTAAAGACTGTAAATTATTTTAAAGTTGAATATTCTTAATTTTTATAGCAATTTATAAAGGCGAATTGAAGTGCTTAAAAATTTTAAAGATATGACGAAATAAGATGAATTTGACTCTATAACAAAGTACGGCTATACATATATCGTAGCAATATGATATTATATTTAAATAATAGAAGAATAGCTTAGAGAGGTCGTAAGGCATGGATAAGGAAAAAGGACTGTTAATTGTTCTTTCAGGCCCTTCAGGTGTTGGAAAGGGAACTGTTAGAAAGAAGATATTTGAAGACCCAACTACTTCATATAAGTATTCTATATCAATGACGACACGTCATATGCGTGAAGGTGAAATTGATGGTGTAGATTACTTCTTTAAAACAAAGGAAGAATTTGAGGCGTTAATTAAAGACGACCAGTTTATTGAGTATGCACAATATGTAGGTAATTACTATGGTACACCTGTACAATATGTAAAGGATACTATGGAAGAAGGTCATGACGTCTTTTTAGAAATCGAAGTTGAAGGTGCTAAGCAAGTAAGAAAGAAATTTCCAGATGCGTTGTTCATATTTTTAGCGCCTCCAAGTTTAGATGACTTGAAAGAACGTCTTGTTGGTAGAGGAACTGAATCAGATGAAAAGATTCAAAGTCGTGTGAACGAGGCACGAAAAGAAGTAGAAATGATGAATTTATACGACTACGTTGTAGTTAACGACGAGGTTGAACTCGCTAAGAATCGAATTCAGTCAATAGTTGAAGCTGAGCATTTAAAAAGAGAGCGAATCGAAGCTAAATATAGAAAAATGTTACTGGAGGTCAAAAAATAATGTTAAATCCACCGTTAAACCAACTTACTGCAAAAGTGAATTCAAAATATCTTATTGCCACTACGGCGGCTAAAAGAGCACGTGAATTAGATGAAAGACGCGAAACAGCGCTTTTAGATCAGTACCATTCTTCTAAACCTGTTGGAAAAGCTTTAGAAGAAATTGCTGATGGTAAAATAGAACCTGTTGTACCGAAAGAGTATTTAGGATAAAGTTTTATTAATATTGGTAGAGCCTGGGACATAAAAATTGTCCTAGGTTTTTTAATTACTAGTAAATTATAAAATAGTTGAATAACGTTTAAAACAAGCTTGAAATCAGACAAAAATTCTTTGTCCAACTTGAAAGTTACATTTAGTAATAGTCACTTTTTTAATTTAATGATTAATTTGTGTATAATAATTATAAATAAGTCGTCAATGAATCTGAAATATAAATGACTAGTTTTAGCCATTAAATCTCTTCGCAGTAGATTGACTACCCTGAAATGTACTTAAAATAAAACGTTTAAGGGTCTGAGTTTCTGTTATGAAAATTTTGCTAGATTCTCTATTTAAGGTCATATTGCGAGAGGGTGGGATAATGAATTTATTATAAATTCTATTCCGCTCTCTTTTTACGAGGGATATGCTTTTGCTTAGCCAAAGTTGCCTTTAATTTTGATATTTAATAGATAACACATAACTAAATTATTCCGTTCCATTTCTAATTTAGGCGTATTGATAAAGTATTAAGGGAGAATATAAATAATGAAACATATTTTATTAGCTGTTACAGGCGGTATCGCAGCATATAAAGCAATTGATTTAACAAGTAAATTAATACAATCCGGCTATGATGTAAGAGTTATGCTATCTGATCATGCTCAAGAGTTTGTTACTCCGCTAGCTTTTCAAGCAATCAGTAGAAATCCTGTTTACACAAATACATTTAAAGAAGAAAATCCTGAAGAGATTCAACATGTATCATTAGGAGACTGGGCAGATGCGATTATAGTCGCGCCAGCAACTGCTAATACTATCGCAAAATTAAGTGTTGGAATTGCTGATGATTTAATTACTTCTACATTACTTGCTACAACAACACCAAAATTCGTTGCACCCGCAATGAATGTAAATATGTATAACAATCCACGTACTAAACATAATATGAAAGTGCTAAGTCAAGACGGATATTATTTTATTGAACCTGGTAGTGGCTATTTAGCATGTGGTTATGTAGCAAAAGGGCGAATGGAAGAACCCATGCAAATCCTATCTGTTATTAATAAATTTTTTACTCAACAGAAGAATGTTGTCAAAAGCTCTTTTTCTGGAAAGCGCGCATTAGTTACAGCTGGGCCTACAGTTGAAGTTATTGATCCTGTTCGATACGTATCAAATCGTTCATCAGGAAAAATGGGATATGCTATAGCTGAAGCATTACGAGATAAGGGAGCAATCGTAACTTTAATTAGTGGTCCCACCCACTTATCTCTACCTGAAGGGATTAATGTAGTAAAAGTTGAGAGTGCAGATGATATGTTTCAAGCTGTAACCGAACGCTTTGCGAAACAAGATATAGTGATTAAAGCAGCGGCGGTGTCTGATTATACACCAATGGACATACTTGAACATAAATTAAAAAAACAAGAAGGAGGATTATCTGTTCAATTTAAGCGTACAAAGGATATTTTAAAATACTTAGGAGAAAATAAAACGCACCAATATCTTGTTGGTTTTGCTGCTGAAACACAAAATATTGAACAGTATGCTCTAGACAAACTCAAAAGAAAAAATGCAGATGTTATCATTTCGAACAATGTAGGTGATACATCCATAGGCTTTAGTTCAGATGACAATGAATTAACTATGCATTTTAAAAATAATGAAAAAGTAAATATTAAGAAAGGAAAAAAATCAGCTTTAGCACATCAAATTATAGAAATTTTAGAAACTAGGTGGCAGTAATGATTGCAAAAGTAATTGTTGATATTCCGTCGAAAAGTGTCGATTTTAAATTTGATTATATCGTTCCTAAAAATTTAGAACGTGTGATTCAAATTGGCGTTCGCGTTGTGGTACCTTTTGGCCCTAGAACTATACAAGGATACGTCATGAATATTCAACAAAAACCAGATGGAAATATGGATATATCGAAACTAAAAGAAATAAAAGAAGTACGTGATATTAAACCTGAATTAACATCCGAACTGATTCAATTAAGCGAATGGATGAGCCATTATCATGTGATGAAACGTATTTCTGTTTTAGAAGCGATGTTGCCAAGTGCCATTAAAGCAAAGTATAAGAAAGCTTTTTCAATTATCGATCCAAAAAATTTATCTTCAAAAACCAAAGCGCTATTTAACAATGACGGTTATTACTTATATAAAGAAGCTCAGCAAAACAATGATTTAGAAGAAATGTTGACTTTGTTAAATCAAGGATTGATTGAAGAGGTCACGATACTTTCTCAAAACACAAAAAAGAAAACTCAAAAAGCTGTTGGCGTAGTTAATACGTTGAATGGTGATGAAGTACTTGCAAAACTCGAGAAATATACAAAACAATATGATTTGTATGCATTTTTATTAGAAGAGTCTCATCGAACAGTGTTTTTAAAAGAAATCAATGATATGGGCTTCTCTCACTCGAGTTTAGATTCTTTAATCAAAAAAGGTTATATTGAAAAATATATCGCCGAGGTTTTCAGAGATCCATATGCAAATCGTATATTTGAACAAGAACAAAAGAGGATATTAACTAAAGAACAGCAAGATGCATTTGAAGCTATTCAACATTATATTCATGATGAAAAAGAAAGAACATTTTTATTACACGGAGTCACAGGTTCAGGTAAAACCGAAGTCTATCTTCAAACAATAGAAGAAGTTCTTAATAAAGGTAAAGAAGCCATGATGTTAGTGCCGGAAATCGCCTTAACACCTCAGATGGTACTAAGATTTAAACGTCGATTTGGAGATGATGTAGCGGTATTACATTCCGGACTTTCAAAAGGTGAACGTTATGATGAGTGGCAAAAAATTAGAGACGGTCGAGCTCGAGTGAGTGTAGGTGCTCGTTCAAGTATTTTCGCACCGTTTAAAAATTTAGGCATCATTATAATTGATGAAGAACATGAATCTACATATAAACAAGAAGATTATCCCAGATATCATGCACGTGATATTGCACAATGGAGAAGTCAATTTCATCATTGTCCTGTAGTTTTAGGTAGCGCAACACCGAGTCTTGAGTCATATGCTAGAGCAGAAAAAAATGTTTACGAGTTGTTGTCATTGCCACATAGAGTCAATCAACAAGCGTTACCGCATATTGATATTATAGATATGAGAGAAGAATTAAGTGAAGGTAATCGTTCCATGTTTTCTATAGCACTAAGACAAGCGATACAAGAACGGTTGGATAAAAAAGAACAAATAGTACTATTCTTAAATAGAAGGGGATATGCTTCATTTATGTTATGTAGAGATTGTGGTTACGTTCCCCAATGTCCCCATTGTGATATTTCGTTAACATATCATAAAACAACCGATCAATTAAAATGTCATTACTGTGGTTATCAAGAAAATCCACCATCTCAATGTCCAAATTGTGAAGGTGATCATATCAGACAAGTCGGAACTGGAACGCAACGTGTAGAAGAATTATTACAACAAGAATTCCCTCATGCTCGTATTATAAGGATGGATGTTGATACAACTTCAAGAAAAGGTGCACATGAGAAATTGTTAAATGACTTTGAAGCAGGAAAAGGAGATATCTTATTAGGTACGCAAATGATTGCTAAAGGTTTGGATTATCCTAACATTACTCTAGTTGGTGTGCTCAATGCTGACACTATGTTAAACTTACCTGACTTTCGTGCCAGTGAACGAACATACCAACTTTTAACTCAGGTATCTGGACGCGCAGGTCGTCATGAAAAAGAAGGACAAGTTATCATACAAACGTACAACCCTGATCATTATTCAATAAAGGATGTGAAATTAAACGATTATCTTTCTTTTTATCAAAAAGAAATGAATTATCGAAAATTAGGAAAATATCCACCTTACTATTTTTTGATTAACTTTACCATTTCACATACTGATATAAAAAAGGTCATGATGGCCTCTAAGCATATACATCAAATTTTAGTACAGCACTTAAGTGAAAAAGCATTCGTGCTAGGCCCTTCACCAGCAGCACTAGCAAGAATTAACAATGAGTATCGTTTTCAAATACTAGTAAAATATAAGAGTGAGCCTCAATTACATCAAGCGTTACAATATTTAGATGATTATTATCATGATCAATATGTAAAGGATAAACTATCATTAAAAATTGATATCAATCCACAAATGATGATGTGAATGAAGTGCCAAACATCAAAAAGCCTCAAAATCCATCACTTTAGATGTTTTTTGAGGCTATTCTTATAAATCAAACTAAAATGCGTCATATGGACATTAAATTAATTTTACATTCTGACGTTCCCGTTTGCGTCGGCAGGTTTGAATAATGTTAAAACTGCACTAATAATTGCTAACACATGCGGGATAGCAGTCCAACAAAATAGAATATGCAATAATCCTTGAATTGGTTTACCAGCATAAAATTTGTGGATGCCAAAACTACCAAGAAAGACTGCTAGTAAAATATAAATGACTTTATTAACTTCCATTTATATCAACTCCTTTAGCATAATACTTTATATATCTTACATTTCTTATTTTATAATTTAATCAAAATTACGCAATTGTTTTACTTTATAACTTTGATATTTCATTCTAAAGTATGAGGTGAACGAAGAGGAGATTAAGATATAAGCTTACTTCGAAAGGTCGCAATTTCATACTAAGTAAGTTATAATGATATGATGAATTTTAATGAGGAGCCTAAGTGATGACTGTAAAGAAATTAGTAAAATCAACACATCCTATTTTGAATAAAACAATTCAACCTGTAAGCACGTATGATCAAAAACTAAAAGTGTTATTGGAAGATTTGGAAGATACATTATATCATGAGGAAGCTGCTGCAATTAGTGCACCTCAAATTGGAGTAGATCAAAGTGTTGCACTCATCGATATGGAACAAGAAGGGTTATTACAACTTATTAATCCTGTCGTTAAAAGTCAATCTCAAGAGACTGTTTCTGACTTAGAAGGCTCAATCAGTTTACCTCATATATATGGAGAAGTTAAACGTAGCAAAATGATCACTGTACAAAGCTATGATATCAATGGAAATGCAGTTGAATTAACTGCATATGACGATATTGCACGCATGATTTTACATATGATTGATCATCTTAATGGAATTCAATTTACCAAAAGAGCACATCATATATTAAATGAAACTGAAGTGGAGGCGTATTTTGACAATGAGTAAAATCATTTTTATGGGAACACCTGATTTTTCAACGAAAATTTTAGAGATGTTAATTGCTGAGCATGAAGTTATCGCTGTAGTGACACAACCTGATAGACCAGTGGGACGTAAGAAAGTGATGACACCACCACCAGTAAAAAGAGTAGCTACAAAGCATCAAATACCGGTATATCAACCTGAAAAACTTAAAGATTCTCAAGAATTAGAATCGTTACTTTCTTTAGAATCAGATTTAATAGTAACGGCTGCGTTCGGTCAACTATTACCAGAGTCCTTACTCAATGCACCTAAATTAGGAGCTATTAATGTCCATGCATCATTGCTACCTAAGTATAGAGGAGGAGCACCTATACATCAGGCTATAATTGATGGTGAAGAAGAAACTGGAATCACGATTATGTATATGGTTAAAAAACTTGATGCAGGTAATATCATCTCGCAACAATCAATTCGTATTGAAGAAGAAGATAATGTTGGCACAATGCATGATAAATTAAGCTTTTTAGGTGCCGAATTATTAAAGAAGACACTTCCTAGTATCATTGATAATACCAATGACAGTATCCTTCAAGATGATGCACTTGCAACATTTGCATCTAATATTCGTCGTGAAGACGAGAGAGTTGATTGGAATATGAGTGCACAAGCAATTCATAACCATATTAGAGGACTGTCTCCATGGCCAGTTGCTTATACAACTATGAATGAAAAGAATCTCAAATTATTTAGCGCTTTCATTGTGAAAGGGAAAAAAGGTAATCCAGGAACAATTATTGAAACTACTAAGCATGAACTCATCATAGCTACCGGTTCTGATGATGCCATCGCACTTACTGAGATTCAACCTGCAGGGAAAAAACGTATGAAAGTTACTGATTATTTAAGTGGTGTACAAGAGTCGTTAGTTGGGAAAGTTCTATTATGATGAAATCAGTGCGAACATATGCATTAGAAACAATCAACGACGTCCTAAATAAAGGTGCTTATAGTAATTTGAAAATTAATGAAGTTCTATCTACAAATAACATTAATACAGTAGATAAAAATTTGTTCACAGAATTAGTATATGGAACAATAAAAAGAAAATACACGTTAGATTATCTACTAAAGCCTTTTATCAAAACTAAAATCAAATCATGGGTGCGACAATTACTGTGGATGAGTTTATATCAATATTTATATTTAGATAAAATACCTAACCATGCTATTATTCATGAAGCGGTAGATATAGCAAAGAAACGTGGTGGCTTTCACACAGGGAATATAGTCAATGGTATATTACGAACAGTAATGCGCACTGAATTGCCAAGCTTTGAAGATATAGATGATACTAAAAAAAGAATTGCAATTCAATATAGTCTTCCCAAATGGATTGTTGATCATTGGGTTACACATTTTGGAGTAGAAAAAACTGAAAACATTGCACGATCTTTTTTAGAGCCTGTAACCACAACCGTGCGCGCCAATATATCTCGTGATTCTATTGATTCAATTATCTCTAAGTTAGAACAGGAAGGTTACCACGTTAAAAAAGACGATATGTTACCATTTTGTCTTCATATATCAGGTATGCCTGTGGTTAATTCAAACGCTTTTAAAGAAGGTTATATCTCTATTCAAGATAAAAGTTCAATGATGGTAGCTTATGTAATGAACCTAGGGCGAGATGACAAAGTTTTAGATGCGTGCAGCGCACCTGGTGGTAAAGCTTGTCATATGGCAGAAATTCTTTCACCAGAAGGTCACGTCGATGCAACAGATATTCATGAACATAAAATAAATCTTATAAAGCAAAATATTAAAAAATTGAAATTGAATAATATCAAGGCTTTTCAACATGATGCTACAGAAGTATACGATAAAATGTATGATAAGATTCTTGTTGATGCACCATGTAGTGGATTAGGTGTTCTTAGACACAAACCTGAAATTAAATATAGTCAATCACAAAATAGCATTAAGTCTTTAGTAGAATTACAATTACAAATTTTAGAAAATGTTAAAGATAATATTAAACCTGGTGGTACAATAGTGTATTCAACATGTACAATAGAACAAATGGAAAACGAAAATGTCATCTATACTTTTTTAAAGAGACATAAAGATTTTGAGTTTGAACCATTCCAAAATCCAGCGACTGGTGAACAGGTTAAAACGTTACAGATACTTCCACAAGATTTTAATTCGGATGGATTCTTTATTAGCAAGATAAAAAGAAAGGAAAGTTAGAGATGATAACTGCAGAAAAAAAGAAGAGAAACAAATTCTTACCTAATTTCGAAAAACAATCGATCTACTCCTTAAGATATGACGAGATGCAACAATGGCTTATTGATCACGGACAACAAAAATTCAGAGCAAAACAAATTTTTGAATGGTTATACCAAAAGCGTGTGAATACTATTGATGAAATGACTAACCTGTCTAAAGAGTTACGTCAAATTCTCAAAGATCATTTTGCAATGACGACATTGACCACTGTTGTTAAACAAGAAAGTAAAGATGGAACAATCAAGTTCTTATTTGAATTACAAGATGGTTATACTATTGAAACTGTTTTAATGAGACATGAATATGGAAATTCTGTCTGTGTAACAACACAAGTAGGATGTAGAATTGGTTGTACGTTTTGTGCTTCCACTTTGGGCGGATTAAAGCGTAATTTAGAGGCCGGAGAGATTGTCTCTCAAGTATTAACTGTACAAAAGGCACTAGACGAAACGAATGAACGTGTATCACAAATTGTCATTATGGGCATAGGTGAACCTTTCGAGAATTATGATGAAATGATGGATTTCTTAAGAATTGTTAATGATGATAACAGTTTAAATATTGGTGCACGTCATATTACTGTATCTACTTCAGGAATTATTCCAAGAATTTATGATTTTGCCGAAGAAGATATACAAATAAATTTTGCTGTGAGTCTTCATGGTGCTAAAGACGAAATAAGATCAAGATTAATGCCTATCAATCGTGCTTATAACGTTGATAAGTTAATGGAAGCTATTCGTTATTATCAAGAAAAGACAAATCGCCGTGTTACTTTTGAATATGGATTGTTTGGTGGTGTTAATGACCAACTTGAACATGCGAGAGATTTGGCACATTTAATTAAGAATCTCAATTGCCACGTTAATTTAATACCAGTTAACCATGTCCCAGAAAGAAATTATGTAAAGACACCAAAAGATGATATTTTTAAATTCGAGAAGGAATTAAAGAGATTAGGAATTAATGCTACAATTAGACGTGAGCAAGGGTCAGATATTGATGCTGCGTGTGGACAATTAAGAGCGAAGGAACGACAAGTAGAAACGAGGTAAAGACATATGTTAAACGCACAATTTTTCACTGATACTGGGCAACATCGTGAGAAAAACGAGGACGCTGGCGGTATATTTTACAATCAAACACAGCAACAAATGCTAGTATTATGCGATGGCATGGGTGGACATCAAGCTGGAGAAATAGCTAGTCAGTTTGTTACTTATGAACTTCAAAAGCGTTTTGAAGAAGAAAATCTAATTGAAGTAAATCGTGCTGAATCGTGGTTGCGTTCGAACATTAAAGAAATCAATTTTCAGCTGTACAACTATGCTCAAGAAAATGAAGATTACAGAGGTATGGGTACAACGCTCGTTTGTGCCATCATTTATGACAAACAAGTTGTTGTAGCAAATGTAGGAGATTCGCGCGCTTATGTAATTAATCAGAGACAGATGGATCAAATTACGAGCGACCATTCATTTGTTAATCACTTAGTAATGACTGGACAAATTACTAAAGATGAAGCATTTCATCATCCACAACGTAATATTATTACTAAAGTCATGGGAACAGATAAACGTGTTTCTCCAGATTTATTTATCAAGAGAACTCATTTTTATGATTATCTTCTTTTGAACTCTGACGGACTTACTGATTATGTCAGAGATTATGAAATCCAAGAACTACTAAGTTCAAATAATTCATTAGACGTCCATGGTAATGAGTTATTGGACTTAGCGCTTGCCCATGATTCAAAAGATAATGTCAGCTTTATCCTTTTAAAGTTAGAAGGTGATAAAGTATGATAGGTAAAGTCATAAATGAACGCTATACTATTACCGATAAACTCGGTGGTGGTGGGATGAGTATTGTCTACTTAGCTGTAGATTCAATACTTAACAGAAAAGTTGCTATTAAAGCGATTTCGATTCCTCCAAGTGAAAAAGAAGAGACATTTAAACGTTTTGAAAGAGAAGTACATAATTCTTCTCAACTTTCTCATGAGAATATAGTCAGTATGATTGACGTAGATGAGGAAGATGATTGTTTTTATATTGTTATGGAATACATAGAAGGTCCTACTTTAGCGGAATATATACACAGTCATGGTCCACTTAGTGTAGAAACTGCTATTCAGTTTACAGAACAAATTTTGAGTGGAATCAAACATGCGCATGATATGAGAATTGTTCATCGCGATATTAAACCACAGAATATATTAATTGATAAGAATAAAAAATTACAAATTTTTGATTTTGGTATTGCTAAAGCATTGAGTGAAACGTCGCTGACTCAAACAAATCATGTTTTAGGAACTGTTCAATATTTATCGCCTGAACAGGCTAAAGGCGAAGCTACTGATGAAAGTACTGACATATATTCAATTGGAATTGTATTATATGAGATGTTAGTTGGAGAGCCACCATTCAATGGAGAGACTGCAGTGAGTATTGCTATAAAGCATATTCAAGATAGTATCCCAAATATAACAACGGATAAAAGAGATGATGTACCTCAATCATTGAGTAATGTCGTTTTACGTGCTACCGAGAAAGATAAATATCATCGCTATCATACTGTTCAAGAAATGTGTGACGATTTAACAAGTGCTTTACATGAGAATCGTTTGAATGAAGAAAAATACGAGCTAGATAAAACTAAAACGGTACCACTCACTAAAGATGATTTGAATCATAAAATCTATGATGAACAAAATCAAAATGACCTTAATAAAACCATGCAAATACCTATTGTTAACGATTCAATAAAGCAACAAGAATTTCAATCGTCTGAACCACGTTATTATCAAAAAAGCGACAAGAAACGTTCTAAAATGAAAATTGCAATTTTATCAATCATTTTTGTAATATTATTAATTGGTTTATTTTCTTTTGTAGCTATGGCTGTTTTTGGAAATAAATATGAAGAAATGCCTGACCTTAAAGGGAAAACTGAAAAACAAGCTGAAAAGGTATTAGACAGTCATCATCTAAAAGTAGGTGACATATCAAGAAATTATAGTGATAAATATCCTGAAAACCAAATTATTAAAACAAATCCAGATAGTGGAGAACGCGTCGAACAAGGGAATAGAGTTGATATCGTTCTATCCAAAGGACCAGAGAAGGTTAAGATGCCAAATGTTTTAGGTATGTCGAAAAATGATGCGCTAAAAAAATTAAAGGCTATCGGATTTAAAGATATTCACGTTGAGCAAGCTTATAGTCAAACATATGAAAAAGGATTAATTTCTGAACAAAGCGTTGTAGCTAATAGTGAGGTTGCCGTTAATAATCATCATATTACAATTTATGAATCATTAGGTGTTCGACAAGTATATGTCAATAATTATGAAAATAAGTCATATGAGTCAGCAAAAAAAGAACTTGAAGATAAAGGATTTAAAGTTCAAGTGACAAAAGAAAACAACGATGATGTCGAAAAAGGTAATGTCATTTCTCAATCTCCAAAGGATAAAACTGTTGATGAAGGTTCTACTATACTATTAGTGGTTTCTAAAGGAGAAAAGTCTGAAGAAGAAGATGATGAGGAGGACAAGGATACAACGACTAAAAATGAGACTGTTAAAGTACCGTATACCGGTAAAAAAAGTAAAAGTCAAAAAGTAGAAGTATTTATTCGTGATATTGAAAATAAAGGTGATTCAGCAGTTCAAACGTTTAATATTAAAAGTGATAAAACAATTAATATTCCTTTGAAAATTAAAAAAGGAAGTGACGCTGGGTACACCATAAGAGTTGATAATAAAATTGTAGCTGATAAAGATGTGAGCTATGATGGCTAAATGAGTAACAACTAATGATAAATTAATAATAAATTTGTAGTGTAACTTTTCAATGATGATTATAATTGAAATAATTTTAAATGATTATCTGATTAAAATGAAAAAATCCTTGTAAAAGATGAAGAGTCTGTACATATGAATACATATGTTGCAGGCTCGTTTTATTAATATGAGACAATTGGTCTTTAGAGTTTATTAAAAACTATATATTTGTAGGTAGATCATTGAGCTTGAATTGAGTTGTTATATTATAAGTACTAGTATTTTGATATAATATGATTAAGAAAATATAAATGAGAGGTGTCTTTTTGAAGACTGGTCGAATCGTTAAACTAATCAGTGGTGTGTATCAAGTAGACGTAGAAGGTGAGAGATTTGATACCAAACCACGTGGTTTATTCAGAAAAAAGAAGTTTTCACCTGTGGTGGGCGATATCGTAGATTTTGAAGTTCAAAATACAAAAGAGGGCTATATTCATCATGTACATGACCGAAATAATGAACTAAAACGACCACCTGTAAGTAATATTGACGAGTTAGTTATAGTAATGAGTGCAGTCGAGCCTGAATTTTCAACACAATTATTAGATCGCTATTTAGTGATTGCTCATTCTTATCATCTCAAACCTAGAATTTTAATCACTAAACATGATTTAGCTTCCGAACAAGAAATTCTTAAAATCAAAGACACAATAAAAATATATCAAAAAATAGGATATGCTACGCAGTTTATTGGAAAAGATAGTAATTATACTGCTACTGTTGATGAATGGTCTGACGGTTTAATAGTATTAAGTGGCCAATCTGGAGTGGGTAAATCTACTTTCTTAAATAGTTATCAGCCTCAGTTGAAGTTAGAAACAAATGATATTTCTAAGTCATTGAATAGGGGTAAACATACTACAAGACATGTCGAATTATACGATAGAAAAGGTGGTTACATCGCTGATACACCGGGGTTTAGTGCGTTAGATTTTAATCATATTGAAAAAGAACAACTAAAAGATTTTTTTATTGATATTCATGAAGCTGGAGAGCAATGTAAGTTTCGTAATTGTAATCATATAAAAGAACCACAATGTCATGTCAAAGCACTCGTTGAAAAAGGAGAAATTCCACAATTCAGGTATGATCATTATCAGCAATTATATAATGAAATTTCCAATAGAAAGGTTCGATACTAAATGGTTAAAATTTTACCATCACTTTTATCTATAGATTTTTTAAATTTAAAAGAAGAGCTTCAATTGTTAGAAACAGCAAAGGTAGACGGATTACACTTTGATGTAATGGACGGTAAATTTGTCCCTAATATTTCAATCGGTATTCCGATTTTGGATGCTGTTAGACAACAATCTCATTTGCCAATAGATGTTCATTTAATGATTGAGCAACCTGAAAATTATATTAATCTTTTTGCCGAACATGGTGCTGATATGATTTCTGTTCATGTTGAGTCGACAACACATATACATAGAGCAATTGAACAAATTAAACAATTAGGGAAAAAAGCAGGTGTCGTCATCAATCCTGGAACATCTGTAGAAACAATTTTACCTATATTGAGTATTGTTGATTATGTTCTAGTAATGACTGTAAATCCTGGTTTTGGTGGACAAACATTCATAGAACAATGCGTGACTAAGATTGAGCAATTAAATCAACTTAAACATGAAAATCATTTAACTTTTGATATTGAGGTAGATGGAGGCATTAACGATCAAACGAGTAAACGATGTGTAGAACAGGGTGCTACAATGTTAGTCACTGGTTCATACTTCTTTAAACAAGAGGATTATGCAAAAGTAACATCTTTATTAAAGGAATGATAATGTGAAGATTAATTTATTATGTTCTCAACGTTTATTACCTAATCATATTTTTGAAAAAGAAAAAGATTCTAATTGGGCAGGTATTGATAGAGGTGCGCTTATACTCGTAAAACAAGGTATTCAACCTATATTTTCTGTAGGTGATTTTGACTCAGTGAATAATGAAGAACGTTTGATGTTGATGAAAAATCTTCAAATCGAACCGGTTGAAGCTGAAAAAGATGATACTGATTTAGCTTTAGGAGTAGCTCAAGCAGTTGAAAGAGGATACACAGAAATTACAATTTATGGTGCAACAGGCGGTCGGTTAGACCACTTTATGGGTGTGCTTCAAATTTTACAAAAACCTCAATACTTACATCAATCTATAAAAATAAAAGTCATTGATCAACAAAATCATATTCAATTATTAAATGAAGGTAAGTATGTAATCAACAGAGATAGTACTTATCCATATATATCGTTTATCCCTCTAAATGATAAAACTATATTAACTTTACAGGGTTTCAAATATAATTTAAATCAAGAACACTTAAATTTAGGCTCTACACTCACAATTTCAAATGAAGTAAAGGTTAATGAAGCAATCATTCGAGTTGAACAAGGAACAGTTTTAAAAATACGTAGTCGTGACTAAAAAAGACCTTAAAGGTCTCACCTTTAAGGTCTTAAAATTTATCCTCCACATAAGGATATTTTTATTATGTGCATTATATTTATTAAACTCTAGTAACTTTACCAGATTTTAAAGCACGTGCAGAAACCCAAACTTTCTTTGGTTTGCCGTCTACAAGGATTCTAACTTTTTGAAGGTTAGCGTTCCATCTGCGTTTATTCGCATTTAAAGCGTGTGAACGATGATTACCAGTCGAAGCTTTACGACCTGTTACGAAACATTGTTTACCCATGAAAGTACCTCCTTTAATAAATATAAATACACACTACTACTTATATACTTTAATAAGATAACACATAATGAGATTGTCGGCAATAAAGACTTTTATAAATTATAAAAATTACAATAAAATGCAATTTATTATGCTATAATTGTGTGATGTGGAGTTATATAGTATGATACTGTAAAGAAACAGTTAAATTAATTAGATAAATTTACAAACAATGTAAACCTAATTTTTAAAAATACAAATTTTATTAATTTAAAGCATCAACAATGATTTGATTTTTAAAGTATTTAAGGCATTAATTAAATAACCTAGGCATAACGCTTTAAAAATAAAACTCTGAAATTTTCAGGAGGAACAGATATGACATTAGAAATTTCAAATGACTACGGTAAAATTGATATTTCAAATGATGTAATTGCATCAGTAGTTGGTGGCAAAGCCGTTGAAAGTTATGGAATTGTTGGTATGGCATCAAGACAACAAGTTAGAGATGGTATCGCTGAAATCCTTGGACACGATAACTATGCTAAAGGCATTAAAGTTAGAGAAGACAACGGAATTATTGATGTAGACATGTATATCATCGTGAGCTATGGTGTGAAAATTTCTGAAGTAGCAAGCAATCTTCAATCAACTGTTAAATATACTTTAGAAAAAACACTAAATGTGAAAGTTAATTCAATAAATATTTTCGTACAAGGTGTACGTGTAAATGAGACAGTGAAAAAGGTTTAGGAGGACAACGTGAAATGATTAGCAAAATAAATGGTAAATTATTTGCCGATATGATTATACAAGGGGCACAAAATTTATCAAATAATGCAGACTTAGTGGATTCATTAAACGTCTATCCTGTTCCAGATGGAGATACAGGGACAAATATGAATTTAACTATTACTTCTGGTCGTGAGGAAGTCGAAAATAATTTATCTCAAAATATTGGAGAGTTAGGTAAAACATTTTCAAAAGGATTACTTATGGGGGCTCGTGGTAATTCAGGTGTTATTCTTTCTCAATTATTCAGAGGTTTTTGTAAGAATATTGAAGAAGAAAAAGAAATAAGCGTGCAACAGTTTGCTGAGAGTTTTCAAGCTGGAGTTGAAACAGCTTATAAGGCAGTTATGAAACCGGTAGAGGGAACGATTTTAACAGTAGCCAAAGATGCAGCAAAAGCGGCAATGGATTACGTGGATCAAGCTGAAGATTGCGTTGATTTAATGGCACATCTGATTGAAGCTGCAAGCGAATCTCTAGATAATACGCCTAATTTATTAGCAGTACTTAAAGAAGTAGGCGTTGTTGATAGTGGTGGTAAAGGTTTATTATGCGTTTATGAAGGCTTCTTAAAGGGTCTTAAAGGCGAAAAAATAGAAGCACAAGCACCTAAACTTGATACTGAATCATTTGTTAATGATGATCATGATTTTCATGGGGTTATTAATACAGAGGATATTGTTTACGGTTATTGTACGGAAATGATGGTTCGATTTGGTAAAAATAAAAAAGCATTCGACGAGCAAGAATTTCGTAATGATATGAGTGAATTCGGTGATTCGTTATTAGTAATTAATGATGATGAAATTGTTAAAGTGCACGTACATACAGAACATCCGGGTGATGTATTTAATTATGGTCAAAAATATGGTGAACTAATTAAACTTAAAGTAGAAAACATGCGTGAACAACATCGTGAAGTTATTCGTAAGGAACAAGATGGACTTCAAAATAAAGAAGCTAATGAATCCAAAACAGTTGAAACAGCTATTGTTACAATTTCTGTAGGCGATGGGATTGCTGAATTATTTAAATCTATGGGAGCAACGCACATTATTAGTGGAGGGCAAACAATGAACCCTTCTACTGAAGATATAGTTAAAGTTATTGAACAATCACAATGTAAACGTGCAATTATCTTACCAAACAATAAAAATATTATGATGGCCAGTGAACAAGCAGCTAGTATTGTAGAAGCTGAAACTGTAGTGATTCCTACTAAATCTATTCCACAGGGAATATCAGCCTTATTCCAATATGATTTAGAATCTAGTTTAGAAGATAATAAACGCCATATGAGTGATGCTTTGGAAACTGTTCAATCTGGTTCAATTACTTTTGCAGTTAGAGATACTAAAATAGACGGTATTGAAATCAAGAAAGATGAATTCATGGGTCTAGCTGAAGACAAAATTGTGACAAGTGATGTTAATCAATTTCATGCAGTAAAAGGTCTACTCAGCAAACTTCTTAATGAAGATAGCGAAATTTTAACAATGATTTCAGGCGAAGATGCTGATAATTCAATTACAAACCAAATCATTAATTGGATTGAATCGGAGTACCCTGATGTAGAAGTGGAACAACATGAAGGTGGACAACCTATTTATCAATATTTCTTCGCAGTAGAATAAATGAAATGCTATTTACTTTTTGATAATAAATAGTCGAACTAACGGTTAGTGAATTTAACTCACTAATCGTTATTTTTATATATTAATGAGAATTTTAATAGTGAAGTGTTCATATAATTAACCCGTGAAATGCAAATTAATCAATTGAACATGGTAGAATAGATGTTGAGATTAAAGATAATGAAAATAATAGGTGATTCATCATGTCAAAAGTTCATCTTATTGAGAGCCCATATGCATTAGATAAAATTAAAGGTATAGGTCCGAAACGTTTAGCGTTGTTAGAAGAATTAAATATTAAATCAGTTGAAGATTTAGTATTATATTTACCAACACGTTATGAAGATAATACTGTTATTGACTTAAATCAAGCAGACGATCAAGCAACTGTAACAGTGCAAGGTGAGGTTTATTCCAGTCCAACTGTTGCTTTTTTTGGTCGTAATAAATCGAAACTAACTGTCCATCTTATGATAAATCATATCGCTGTTAAATGCGTATTTTTTAATCAACCTTATTTAAAAAAGAAACTTGAACTAAATAGTATTGTCACTATAAAAGGGAAATGGAATCGTAATAAACAAGAGATTAATGGTAATCGTATATTTTTTAAAGATCAAAAAAATCAAGAGGATACTCATTTAGAACCAATATATAGGATTAAAGAAGGAATAAAGCAAAAGCAGTTACGCGATAATATTAGACAGGCGCTTAGTGATGTTACAATTCATGAATGGTTAACTGATGACCTCAGAGAAAAGTATAAATTAGAAACTTTAGCTTATACAATACAAACACTACATCATCCTATTAATAAACAAAATTTGCTAAGAGCTAGACGGACTTATGCATTTACAGAGCTATTTATGTTTGAGCTACGTATGCAATGGTTAAATCGCTTAGAAAAGACATCAGATGAGGCTATTGAAATTAATTACGATATAAATAAAGTAAAACAATTTATTGATAGTTTGCCATTTGAGTTAACTGACGCTCAAAAAGTTAGTGTCAATGAAATATTTCGTGATTTAAAGGCGCCTATTCGTATGCATCGGTTGTTACAAGGTGATGTTGGATCTGGCAAAACTGTGGTAGCAGCAATTTGTATGTACGCCTTAAAAACTGCAGGCTATCAATCTGCATTAATGGTTCCCACGGAGATTTTAGCTGAACAGCACGCTGAAAGTTTAATACAACTATTTGGTAATACAATGAACGTAGCTTTATTAACTGGTTCTGTTAAAGGGAAAAAAAGACGACTTCTTTTAGAGCAATTAGAAAATGGAACTATCGATTGTTTGATTGGTACACACGCCTTGATTCAAGATGATGTAGTCTTCAATAATGTTGGATTAGTCATTACAGATGAACAGCACCGATTTGGTGTTAACCAACGACAAATTCTAAGAGAAAAAGGTGCAATGACAAATGTATTGTTTATGACAGCGACACCAATCCCTAGAACACTCGCTATTTCTGTTTTCGGTGAAATGGATGTATCTTCAATTAAACAATTACCAAAAGGGAGAAAACCTATAAAAACAAGTTGGGCCAAACATGAACAATATGATCAAGTACTTGCACAAATGTCGAATGAATTAAAAAAAGGTAGACAAGCCTATGTCATCTGTCCATTAATTGAGAGCTCTGAGCATTTAGAAGATGTACAAAATGTTGTGGCACTTTATGAATCCTTACAAAGTGATTATGGTAATGAAAAAGTTGGATTATTACATGGGAAAATGTCTGCAGAAGATAAAGATCAAGTCATGCAAAAATTCAGTGAACATGAAATAGATATTTTAGTTTCTACTACTGTAGTTGAGGTAGGTGTAAATGTACCTAATGCAACGTTTATGATGATTTATGATGCAGATCGATTCGGTTTATCTACATTACATCAATTACGTGGGCGTGTTGGTCGTAGTGAACATCAAAGTTATTGTGTATTAATTGCATCTCCCAAGACTGAAACAGGTATTGAACGTATGACCATTATGACTCAAACTACTGATGGATTCGAATTAAGTGAAAGAGATTTAGAAATGAGAGGTCCAGGGGATTTCTTTGGAGTAAAACAAAGCGGTCTTCCAGACTTTCTTGTAGCAAATGTAGTAGAAGATTATCGTATGCTTGAAGTTGCTAGAGATGAAGCAGCAGAACTTATACAATCTGGCCAATTTTTCGAACAACAATATAGTCATTTAAGAGAGTTTATTAAACAAAACTTACGCCATATTCGTTTCGATTAGAAAAATATTATACTATTCAAAGATATATTTTGATTTTATTAAAAGATACAATCAGCTGAATATAGATTGATACAGTTTATTGTTGAGTAATAGATAAAGAAAGTGTTATGATATTTAAGGAATATTTAAGACTTGGTACTAAAATGAGGGGTGAGCGTTTGAAATTAAAGAAAAACGATAGACGAGTAGCCATTAAAGAGGCTATCGAATTAAACCCCTTCATCACTGATTATGAATTGTGTGAGAAGTTTGATGTAAGTATTCAAACTATACGTTTAGATCGCACGCATTTAAATATTCCTGAGTTACGTAAAAGAATTAAATTGGTAGCTGAACAAAATTATGGACGAATTAAATCAATAGAAGCCAATGAAATTATAGGTGATTTGATTCAAGTGAATCCTGATGTTAGCGCACAATCTTTAATTGAAATTACAATTGATTCTGTTTTTGCAAAAAGTGAGATTGCTAGAGGGCACGTCTTATTTGCACAAGCTAACTCATTATGTGTAGCTCTTATACATAAACCAATAGTATTGACACATGAAAGTCAAGTTGAATTTAAAGAAAAAGTAAAATTAAATGATACAGTTCGAGCAGATGCCCGTGTCATAGATATAACAGATAAGCATTATATTATTGAAGTGAATTCTTATGTTTCAGATATGTTAGTTTTTAAAGGTAAATTCAAAATGTACTATACAAGTGAGGATGAATGAAATGGTTAAAATTGCAGTAGATATGATGGGCGGGGATGATGCGCCTGGTATTGTATTAGATGCAGTTAAAAAAGCTGTCGAGGACTTTAAAGATTTGGAAATTATTCTTTTTGGTGACGAATCACAATACAATTTAAGTCATGAGCGAATAGAGTTTAGACATTGTACTGAAAAGATTGAAATGGAAGATGAACCAGTACGTGCAATTAAGCGTAAAAAAGATAGCTCGATGGTTAAGATGGCTGAGGCGGTAAAATCAGGAGAAGCTGATGGTTGTGTATCAGCTGGAAATACAGGAGCTTTAATGTCGGCTGGATTATTTATTGTTGGACGTATTAAAGGCGTAGCGAGACCTGCATTAGTTGTAACATTGCCCACTACTGATGGCAAAGGGTTTGTGTTCTTAGATGTTGGTGCCAATGCTGATGCTAAAGCAGAACATTTACTACAATATGCGCAATTAGGAAATATTTACGCTCAAAAAATTCGTGGTATTCAAAATCCTTCGGTGTCACTTCTTAATATTGGCACTGAAGCAGCTAAAGGAAATTCTTTAACTAAAAAAGCATATGATTTATTTGAGAAAAATCAATCATTTAACTTTACAGGTAATATTGAAGCAAAAACACTTATGGATGGAAATGTTGATGTCGTAGTAACAGATGGTTATACAGGGAACATGGTTCTTAAAAATCTTGAAGGTACTGCAAAATCTATAGGTAAAATGTTGAAAGAAACAATAATGAGTAGCTTCAAAAATAAATTAGCTGGTGCAGTATTGAAAAAAGATTTAGAAACATTTGCTAAGAAAATGGACTACTCTGAATACGGTGGATCAGTATTATTAGGTTTAGATGGTACGGTTGTAAAAGCTCATGGTAGTTCAAACGCTAAAGCATTTTATTCTGCAATTAAACAAGCAAAAATTGCTGGTGAAGAGAATATCGTTCAAATTATGAAAGATACAGTAGGTGAGTAAAATGGGTAAAATAGCAGTTGTATTCCCAGGCCAAGGTGCACAAAAAGTAGGGATGGCTAGTGACTTATATAATGAAGAGGAACGCTCGACTCGAGTATTAAATTTAGCTCAAGAGACAGTAGACTTTGATTTGCTAGAAACGATGTTTACTGATAATGATGGGAAATTAGGAGAAACAGAAAATACACAACCTGCACTATTAACACATAGTGTTGCGTTACTAGAATCATTAAATCATTTAAAAGTAGATTATACTATGGGACATAGCTTAGGAGAATATTCAAGCTTAGTTGCTAGTGGTGTATTATCTTTTGAAGATGCGGTTAGAATTGTGCGTAAACGTGGCCAACTTATGGCTCGAGCGTTTCCTAACGGTGTTGGAGGTATGGCAGCAGTATTAGGTTTGGATTATGATGATGTTGATAAGATATGTCAAACGTTATCTACAAAAGAACAGTTAATTGAACCTGCTAATATTAACTCACCAGGTCAAATCGTGGTGTCTGGACATAAATCTTTAATTGATGAATTAGTAAAAAAGGGCAAAGAACTTGGTGCTAAACGCGTTCTTCCATTAGCTGTTTCCGGTCCTTTTCATTCTTCAATGATGAAAGTTATTGAAGAGGATTTTGCTAATTTCATTAATCAATTTGAATGGCATAATGCTAATTATCCAGTTGTTCAGAATGTTAATGCAAAGGGAGAAACCGATGCTGAAGTAATTAAACGCAATATGGTTAAACAATTATATTCACCTGTTCAATTTATTCAATCAACGAAGTGGTTGATTAATCAAGGTGTCGATCACTTTATTGAAATTGGACCGGGAAAAGTATTATCTGGGCTTATCAAAAAAATAAATCGAGATGTAAAAATCACTTCAATTCAAACACTCGAAGATGTGAAAGGATGGAATAATCATGAATAAAAGTGCTTTAGTTACAGGTGCTTCTCGTGGTATTGGTAGAAGCATTGCATTGCAATTAGCGGAAGAAGGATATAATGTAGCTGTCAATTATGCTGGAAGTAAAGATAAAGCAGAAGCAGTTGTTGAAGAAATTAAAGCTAAAGGTGTAGAAAGCTTTGCAATACAAGCCAATGTTGCAAAAGGCGATGAAGTTAAAGAAATGATTAAAGAAGTGGTAAGTCAGTTTGGTTCTGTAGATGTATTGGTTAACAATGCAGGGATAACTAAAGACAACTTACTTATGCGTATGAAAGAACAAGAATGGGATGACGTGATTGATACGAACTTAAAAGGTGTGTTTAACTGTATTCAAAAAGTAACGCCACAAATGTTGCGTCAACGTAGTGGTGCAATCATTAATCTAACTAGTATTGTTGGTGCAATGGGTAATCCTGGACAAGCAAACTATGTTGCAACAAAAGCAGGTGTCATTGGATTAACAAAAACTGCAGCACGAGAACTAGCATCACGAGGTATTACAGTGAACGCTGTAGCACCTGGTTTCATCGTTTCAGACATGACAAATGCTTTAAGTGATGATTTGAAGGATCAAATGTTAGAGCAAATTCCTTTAAAACGTTTTGGAGAAGATACAGATATAGCTAATACTGTTGCTTTCCTAGCTTCTGATAAAGCTAAATATATTACAGGCCAAACAATTCATGTTAACGGTGGAATGTATATGTAATGTTCGAAAAGGAGCAAACGAACACATGAGCTGAGGCTCATGTATAAGAAACACTAAATACTTATTGTATTAAGTGTTTCTAAAATTCTACTTGTATTTTAGAAAGTAAAATGGGAAAATAAAATAGTCTATCAAAAGACTCTTTAAAAGGAGGTGAAGCGACGTGGAAAACTTCGATAAAGTAAAAGACATCATCGTTGATCGTTTAGGCGTAGATGCTGATAAGGTAACAGAAGACGCATCATTCAAAGATGATTTAGGCGCTGACTCACTTGATATCGCTGAATTAGTAATGGAATTAGAAGACGAATTTGGTACTGAAATTCCTGATGAAGAAGCAGAAAAAATCAACACTGTTGGTGATGCTGTTAAATACATCAACAGCCTTGAAAAATAAAATGATTAATATCTGAGTCGTCTTTTCGTCGGCTCAGATTTTTTCTTTAGTTTTAGTCTGTTTTCACGTAAAATTAAATTAAGCTTTTGAAATTTATAGTTAGGAGGTTAGGTTGTGGCTAACCAGAAAAAGAAAGAAATGGTACATAATTTTCAACAAAAATTTACTGATAAAATGAAGTCGTTAGGATTACATTTTAAAAATATTGATTTATATCAACAGGCATTCTCTCATTCAAGTTTTATTAATGACTTTAATATGAATCGTTTAGAACACAACGAACGCTTAGAATTTTTAGGTGATGCGGTATTAGAATTGACGGTTTCACGCTATCTTTTTGACAGACATCCTCATTTACCAGAAGGTAATTTGACAAAGATGCGCGCAACAATTGTTTGTGAACCTTCACTTGTGATATTTGCGAATAAAATTAAATTAAACGAACTGATTTTATTAGGTAAAGGTGAAGAGAAGACAGGAGGCAGAACAAGACCTTCCCTTATTTCAGATGCATTTGAAGCTTTTGTAGGTGCACTATATTTAGATCAAGGTTTAGATTCAGTATGGACATTTGCTGAAAAAGTCATCTTTCCGTATGTAGAAGATGACGAGCTTGTTGGTGTCGTAGACTTTAAAACACAATTCCAAGAATATGTGCATAGCCAAAATAAAGGAGATGTGACATACCAATTAATTAAAGAAGAGGGTCCCGCACATCATAGACTATTTACATCGGAAGTGATTTTAGAAAATAAAGCAGTTGCAGAGGGTAAAGGAAAGACAAAGAAAGAATCCGAACAAAAGGCAGCAGAACAAGCGTATAAACTAATGAAAAATAAAAAATCATTATAATTATAAAAATATGATAATCTATGATTGATTATCATATAAAGCTTTAATCTATATTGATAATTTTTAATAATTGTTAATATAGCCCCAAGCTTATCAACTCAACACGACTGTGATAAGGAGAATACAATGGTTTATTTAAAATCAATTGATGCCATAGGATTTAAATCTTTTGCCGACCATACCAATGTTCAATTTGATAAAGGTGTGACAGCTATTGTTGGTCCTAATGGAAGTGGTAAAAGTAATATTACTGATGCAATTAAATGGGTACTAGGTGAACAGTCTGCCAAATCACTACGCGGTGCTAAAATGGAAGATATCATTTTTTCAGGTGCTGAACATAGAAAAGCTCAAAATTTTGCTGAAGTAAAACTTAAATTAGATAATCATTCACAAAAACTACAAATTGATTCTGAGGAATTAGTTGTCACACGCCGTCTCTATCGAAGTGGTGAGAGTGAATATTATTTAAATAATGATCGTGCACGGTTAAAGGATATTATAGATTTATTTCTCGATTCAGGACTTGGAAAGGAAGCATTTAGTATTATTTCTCAAGGAAGAGTAGATGAAATATTGAATGCAAAACCAATCAATCGTCGACAAATTATTGAAGAATCTGCCGGAGTACTTAAATATAAAAAACGTAAAGCTGAATCGATTCAAAAACTTGACCATACTGAAGATAATCTTAATCGAGTCGAAGATATCTTATATGATTTAGAGGGACGAGTGGAACCGTTAAAAGAAGAGGCGGCCATTGCTAAAGAATATAAGCAATTATCTAAAGAGATGGAGCAAAGTGATGTCATCGTTACAGTATCTGACATTGATCATTATACTGAAGATAATCAGCGATTAGATGAGCGTTTAAATCACCTAAAGAGTCAACAGGCTGAGAAAGAAGGTCAACAAGCTCAAATCAATCAGTTACTACAAAAATATAAAGGTAAACGTCAACAAAACGATTATGACATTGAAAAGTTAAATTATGAATTAGTTAAAGCAACTGAGAATTATGAGCAATTATCAGGTAAGCTAAATGTATTAGAAGAACGAAAGAAAAACCAATCAGAAACAAATGCAAGATATGAGGAAGAATTAGATAATTTAGAATCACAAATTGATTCTATTAAAAATGAAAAAGCCCAAAATGAAAAATTATTAGCTGAGTTAAAAAATAAGCAAAAGCAATTAAACAAGGAAGTTCAAGAATTAGAGTCACTTCTTTATATATCCGATGAACAACACGACGAAAAACTAGAAGAAATTAAAAATAGTTATTATACATTGATGTCAGAACAATCAGATGTTAATAATGATATAAGATTTTTAGAACATACAATCAATGAAAATGAAGCAAAAAAATCACGATTAGATTCGCGTTTAGTAGAGGCTTTCAATCAACTTAAAGACATTCAACAAAATATTACTCAAACACAAAAGGAATACCAAAGTTCTAAGAAATCTATGGAAAAAGTAGAACAAAATATTCAACAATTAGAACAACAGTTGACAGATTCTAAAAGACTTCTATCTGAATATGAAAATAAACTATATCAAGCCTATCGTTATAATGAAAAGTTAAAATCAAGAATTGATAGTTTAGCTACTCAAGAGGAAGATTACACGTATTTCTTTAATGGTGTAAAGCACATTTTGAAAGCAAAAGATAAAGAATTAAGAGGAATTCATGGTGCGGTTGCAGAAGTGATTAACGTTCCTTCAGAAATGACACAAGCGATTGAAACCGCCTTAGGTGCATCGTTACAGCACGTTATTGTTGATAATGAAAAAGACGGTCGCCAAGCAATCCAGTACTTGAAGCAAAGAGGTTTAGGTCGTGCTACTTTTTTACCATTAAACGTGATTCAACCAAGACATGTAGCTGCTGACATTAAAGATGTAGCTCGTGGTTCACAAGGGTTCATTAATATTGCATCTGATGCCATAAATGTATCTGCTAAATATCAAAACATCATTGAAAATTTATTAGGTAATACCATCATTGTAGAAAATTTAAAACATGCAAATGAACTTGCACGTGCCATTCGATATCGGACAAGAATAGTAACTTTAGAAGGTGATGTTGTAAATCCTGGTGGTTCCATGACAGGAGGAGGAGCACGTAAAACAAAAAGTATATTGTCACAAAAAGATGAATTATCAACAATGCGAAATCAACTTGAAGATTATCAACGACAAACAGCAGAATTTGAACGTCAGTTTAAAGAACAAAAAACACAAGCTGAACAATTAAGTGAACAATATTTTAGTGCAAGTCAGCAGTACAACAATTTAAAAGAACAAGTACATCATCACGAATTAGAACTGGATAGACTAAAAACACAAGAAGCACATCTTAAAAATGAACATGAAGAGTTTGAATTTGAAAAAAATGATGGATATCAAAGTGATAAAAGTAAAGAAACATTAAAAGAAAAACAAAATCATTTAATTGAGATACAACAACAATTGAAGCAACTAGAAAGTGATATTGAAAGATATACACAATTATCAAAAGAAGGAAAAGCTTCGACACATCAAACACAACAACAACTACATCAAAAACAATCTGATTTAGCTGTTGTTAAAGAGCGAATTAAATCGCAAAAGCAAGTTTATGAACGTTTAGATAAACAACTTAGCGATTCAGAACGTCAAAAAATTGAAGTAAATGAAAAAATCAAATTGTTTAATTCAGATGAAATGATGGGTAAAGATGCTTTTGAAAAGTTGAAAGAGCAAATTCAGCAACAAGAAAATGTAAGACAAAATTTAAATCAACAACTTAGTGAGATTAAACAGCAACGTAAAGATCTTAATGAGAAAATCGAAATAAATGAAAGTCAGCTTCAAAAATGTCATCAAGATATACTTTCTATAGAAAATCATTATCAAGATATTAAAGCAAAACAATCAAAGCTAGATGTATTAATCAACCATGCAATAGATCATTTAAATGACACGTATCAACTCACAGTAGAACGTGCAAGAATGGAATATGATTCTGATGAAACTATTGACAATTTGCGTAAAAAAGTAAAATTAACGAAGATGTCAATCGATGAATTAGGTCCTGTAAATTTAAATGCCATAGAACAATTTGAAGAGTTGAATGAACGATACACATTTTTAAATGAGCAACGAACAGATTTAAGAGAAGCAAAAGAAACCTTAGAACAAATCATTCATGAAATGGATAAAGAAGTTGAAGGACGTTTTAAGACAACATTTCATGCGGTTCAAGATCATTTTACGACAGTGTTTAAGCAATTATTTGGTGGTGGACAAGCAGAACTTCGTTTAACTGAAGATGACTATTTGTCTGCTGGCGTTGATATCATCGTACAACCGCCAGGAAAGAAATTACAACATCTTTCATTATTAAGCGGTGGTGAACGTGCTTTAAGTGCTATAGCATTATTGTTCGCCATTCTCAAAGTTCGATCAGCACCTTTTGTTATACTAGATGAAGTAGAAGCGGCATTAGATGAAGCGAATGTGATACGATATGCCCAATATTTAAATGAATTATCTACAGAAACACAATTCATTGTAATTACACATCGGAAGGGAACGATGGAGTTTTCTGATCGTTTATATGGTGTAACAATGCAAGAGTCTGGTGTTTCTAAGTTAGTTAGCGTCAACCTAAATACAATAGATGAGGTTATGAAGGAGGAACAAGCATGAGTTTTTTTAAACGTCTGAAAGATAAATTTTCTAGTAAAAGTGAAGATGATATTCAAAAAGACCTAGATGAAACTGTAGATTCAAATGCTAATAGTGACTCAGATTCAATGGACCCGAATGATTCTGATGAACAAGTCAAACCCAAAAAGAAACCTAAAAAATTAAGTGAAGCTGATTTTGACGAAGATGGTTTGATATCGATTGAAGATTTTGAAGAAATTGAAGCTCAAAAAATTGGAGCAAAATTCAAAGCCGGTTTGGAAAAATCACGTCAAAACTTCCAAGAACAGTTAAATAATTTAATTGCTCGATATAGAAAAGTTGACGAAGATTTCTTCGAAGCTCTGGAAGAAATGCTTATTACTGCGGACGTTGGTTTTAATACCGTTATGAAATTAACTGATGAGCTACGTACAGAAGCACAAAGACGTAATATACAAGAAACAGAAGACTTAAGAGAAGTTATAGTTGAGAAGATTGTAGAAATCTATCATCAAGAGGACGATCATTCTGAAGCAATGAATATTGAAGATGGACGTTTAAATGTCATACTGATGGTTGGTGTGAATGGTGTCGGCAAAACAACAACAATTGGTAAATTAGCTTATCGTTATCAACAAGAAGGTAAAAAAGTAATGTTAGCCGCTGGTGATACCTTCAGAGCTGGAGCAATTCAACAATTAAACGTCTGGGGAGAACGTGTTGGTGTTGAAGTTGTGAGCCAAAACGAAGGTTCTGACCCTGCAGCAGTAGTATATGATGCGATTAATGCCGCAAAAAATAAAGGCGTAGATATTTTAATTTGTGATACTGCAGGACGCTTGCAAAATAAATCTAATTTAATGCAAGAGTTAGATAAAATGAAACGTGTGATTAATCGTGCAATACCTGATGCCCCCCATGAAGCTTTATTATGTTTGGATGCAACAACTGGTCAAAATGCACTTTCACAAGCACGTTCATTTAAGGAAGTTACAAATGTCTCAGGTATAGTTTTAACTAAATTAGACGGTACTGCTAAAGGGGGTATTGTATTAGCAATTCGAAATGAGTTACACATTCCAGTTAAATATGTTGGTTTAGGCGAAAAAATGGATGACTTACAACCGTTTAATCCTGAAAGCTATGTATATGGATTATTTGCTGATATGATAGAACAAAATGAAGATATTCCTGAAGAAATCTCTAGAAATTCATCCGTTGAATCTGAAGAAGGTAACTAAAATGGGACAAAATGATTTAGTTAAAACATTGCGTATGAATTATCTATTTGATTTTTATCAAAGTTTGCTTACAAATAAACAGAAAAATTATCTCGAATTCTTTTATTTACAAGATTATTCTTTAAGTGAAATTGCTGATACATTTGAAGTGAGTAGACAAGCAGTTTATGATAATATAAGAAGAACTGGCGATTTAGTAGAAGATTATGAATCGAAATTACGACTATACCAAAGATTCGAGAAACGTCGTGAATTATATAACTTAATGAAACAATCACTTAATCAACCTGAGTTGCTTAAACAATATATCACTCAATTAGAAGAATTAGAGTAGTGATCATTATAATAAAGGAGGGCAAACGTTATGGCATTTGAAGGATTATCCGATCGCTTACAAGCCACGATGCAAAAAATGCGTGGTAAAGGGAAAGTAACAGAAGCAGATATTAAAACGATGATGCGTGAAGTGAGATTAGCGTTATTGGAAGCCGATGTTAACTTCAAAGTTGTTAAGGAATTTGTTAAGACTGTTTCAGAACGAGCGCTAGGTTCTGATGTCATGCAATCTTTAACACCTGGCCAACAGGTTATTAAAATCGTACAAGAAGAACTTACTAGTTTAATGGGTGGAGAAAATACTTCCATTAAGATGGCAAACAAACCACCAACTGTTGTCATGATGGTCGGTTTACAAGGTGCAGGTAAAACGACGACAGCAGGTAAGTTGGCATTATTAATGCGTAAAAAATATAACAAGAAACCTTTACTTGTGGCAGGAGATATTTATCGTCCAGCTGCTATTGATCAATTACAAACAGTAGGTAAACAAATTGATATCCCTGTGTATAGTGAAGGTGATCAAGTATCACCACAACAAATTGTTGAAAATGCTTTAAAACATGCTAAAGAAGAACATCTAGATTTCGTTATCATTGATACAGCTGGTCGTTTACACATTGATGAAGCACTTATGAATGAGCTTCAAGAAGTTAAAGAAATCTCTAAACCAGACGAAATTATGCTTGTTGTTGATGCAATGACAGGTCAAGATGCTGTGAATGTGGCACAATCATTTGATGAACAATTAGATGTTTCAGGTGTAACATTGACTAAATTAGATGGTGATACACGCGGTGGTGCAGCACTTTCAATCCGTTCCGTTACCCAAAAACCTATTAAATTTGTAGGTATGAGTGAGAAATTGGATGGTTTAGAATTATTCCATCCTGAACGAATGGCCTCACGTATTTTAGGTATGGGTGATGTTTTAAGCCTCATTGAAAAAGCGCAACAAGATGTAGATCAAGAAAAGGCTAAAGATTTAGAGAAGAAGATGAGAGAGTCATCATTTACATTAGATGATTTCTTAGAACAGTTAGATCAAGTTAAGAATTTAGGTCCTTTAGATGACATTATGAAAATGATTCCTGGTATGAATAAAATGAAAGGTTTAGATAAGCTTAATATGAGTGATAAACAAATTGATCATATTAAAGCGATTATACAATCTATGACACCTAAGGAACGTTCAAACCCTGAAACATTAAATGTATCACGTAAAAAACGTATTGCAAAAGGATCCGGCCGATCTTTACAAGAAGTTAATCGATTAATGAAACAATTTAATGATATGAAGAAAATGATGAAACAATTTACTGGTGGCGGTAAAGGTAAAAAAGCTAAACGAAACCAAATGCAAAATATGTTAAAGGGTATGAACTTACCATTTTAATTTATGAAATCAAGCATCGAAACTCGAGAGTGTCTTCGGTGCTTGTTTTTTTTGAACCTTTATAAGGATTATTAACAAAATTAATAGAAACGCATGAGCTAAAGCGCATGCATAACCAAAAGTACGATTTACTTCGTAAAAGAATAGTGAAACGCCTGAGCTAAAGCACATGCATAACCAAAAGTACGATTTACTTCGTAAAAGAGTATTGGAACGCCTGAGCTAAAGCGCATGCATAACCAAAAGTACGATTTACTTCGTAAAAGAGCAGTGGAACGCCTGAGCTAAAGCACATGCATAACCAAAAATACGATTTACTTCGTAAATCTACTTTTGGTAAAGAAAAAAGTCTTTACAAAAATTTGTGTAACTGTTATTATTTATTCTTGTAGAAAATAAAAATAATAAACACATAAAGGAGAGTAATTTAAATGGCAGTTAAAATTCGTTTAACTCGTTTAGGTTCTAAAAGAAACCCATTCTATCGTATCGTAGTTGCAGATGCACGTTCACCACGTGATGGTCGTATCATTGAGCAATTAGGTACTTACAATCCAGCACACGTTAATGCACCAGAAGTTAAAATCGACGAAGAATTAGCTTTAAAATGGTTACACGACGGTGCTAAACCAACTGATACAGTTCACAATATCTTATCTAGAGAAGGTATTTTGAAAAAATTTGATGAACAAAAGAATGCTAAATAATTAGCTTATGTTTTTTTGGGACGCCATTATGGCGTCCTTTTTTAATCATATTTATTTGTTACATACATACGTGTTAATATATATTTGATTCAGTTTAATAAACTTTAATTAGAAGGAGGGTCATACATGGAGGTAGAGGTTGGACAAATAGTCAATACCCATGGTATTAAAGGGGAAGTAAAGGTGAAATCCAATTCTGATTTTACTGAAACACGATTTCAACCTGGTGAACAATTACTTGTAAAACATAATAATACTGAAATTGTTTATACGGTCGCTTCTTATCGTATACATAAAGGATTTCACATGTTAAGGTTTGAAGGAATCAACAATATAAATGAAATTGAACATTTGAAAGGTGATTATATTTATCAAGAACGTGATCACCAAGATATAGAATTAGGAGAACATGAATACTATTATTCGGATATTATTGGTTGTACAGTATTTAAAGATGATGATACGCCAATTGGTCGGGTGATTAATATTTTTGAAACAGGTGCTAATGACGTTTGGGTTGTTAAAGGTGAAAAAGAGTATCTCATTCCTTATATTGAAGATGTTGTGAAAGATATTGATATAGAAACTAAAACGATTAAAATTACACCGATGGAAGGATTGTTAGATTAATGAAGATAGATTATTTAACGCTATTTCCTGAAATGTTTGAAGGTGTTTTAAACCATTCAATATTAAAACGTGCGCAAGATAAGGGAATCATTAATGTTAATACTATCAATTTCCGAGATTATTCTATTAATAAGCATAATCAAGTTGATGATTACCCATTTGGTGGTGGCCAAGGTATGGTATTAAAGCCTGAACCTGTTTTTAATGCTATGGAAGACATAAATCATAATGAACATACTCGAGTGATACTTATGTGTCCACAAGGTCGTCCCTTTACTCAAGAGATTGCACAAGAATTAAGTGAAGCAAAACATATAGTCTTTATTTGTGGACACTATGAAGGATATGATGAGCGCATACGTAAGCATCTTGTAACTGATGAAATATCAATGGGGGATTATGTCCTAACTGGTGGAGAGTTACCAGCAATGACGATGACCGATGCAATAGTGAGGCTTATTCCAGGCGTCTTAGGTAATCAAGCATCACATCAAGATGATTCATTTTCAGATGGATTGTTAGAATTTCCTCAGTATACACGTCCTCGTGAATATAAAAATATGAGTGTTCCTGAAGTATTATTATCTGGCAATCATGCGCACATTGATCAGTGGAGACATGAACAAAAACTCATTCGTACTTATGAAAAGCGACCAGATTTATTAGAACAATATCCATTAACTGAAAAAGATAGAGAAATTTTAGAAACCTATAAAAAGAAATTGAAAAATGATTAACGTTATGCTATTATAATTCAAGTGTGAAAAAACACTAATAATCACTATGATCCGCTGCTATACTTTTGTCTAGGCAAGAACATAGGTTGAAGGAGAGAATTTATAATGAGTAATCATAAGTTAATCGAAGCAGTAACTAAATCACAATTACGTACTGATTTACCTACTTTCCGTTCAGGAGACACTTTACGTGTACACGTAAGAATCGTTGAAGGTTCTCGCGAACGTATCCAAGTTTTCGAAGGTGTTGTAATTAAACGCCGTGGTGGAGGAATTTCAGAAACTTTCACAGTTCGTAAAATTTCTTCTGGTGTAGGTGTGGAAAGAACTTTCCCATTACACACGCCTAAAATCGAAAAAATTGAAGTTAAACGTCGTGGTAAAGTACGTCGTGCTAAATTATATTACTTACGCAGTTTACGTGGTAAAGCTGCTAGAATTCAAGAAATTCGCTAATCAGTATATTCGACAATTTATAAAAGGCCAGTCTATAAGCACTATAGTTGCCAATTTCAACTTATTGCTTAAGATTTGCCATAATGAAAAAAAGCTTTCAAACTTCTGTTTTACCAGAGTTTGAAAGCTTTTTTATTTTATCTTAAATTAAACTGCTGTCCTAATTATTGAAGATATGAATCAGAATTCATATTGATTGTATATTTTACACCGAATACTAAATAAAATTTTCTATGATTAAGCCTAAAATTTTGATGAAAACTATGAAAGTGCTATTTTCTAATTCAGTCAATAACTAACTTTACATTAAGTAAGTCTTGAACATAGGTTTAAGTTCGACACCGACAATTGATGTTAAAAACAAAGCACTAAAATGTTTAGGTCTTTGTTTTAACTTTGTAAATAAAATCGAAAAAATTGATAGTTTTCTATCAATTAAAAATCATCATAATGAACTATGAGTTAATTTAAAGCAATCTTAAATACTTCTAATTTAAAATATTGAGTTATTTAAATCATTAATAACTAATTTATTTTCTTTTTACGTAATGAGTGAAAAGAATGCTTAAAATGATCCCAATGCAACTGACAGTGATTAATAAATAAAAATAAGGAGGGGTATAACTTAATTTTATCTTTGTTTGTCCCTCTTTAACAGGAATAGTAGTCATAATACCGTTGCCTTGTTGAACCTTTAGAGGCTTTCCATTTGCCATTGCATGCATTCCTTCAGCATATACCATTGGCAAGACAAGATAACCGTGTTCCTTTTTCTTTTTAATAATTGTGAAACCATTTCTTTCTTTTTTTACTTTAACTGGTTGGAGCTGTTGAGAAGCTTTTTTTAATGTTTGATAGTTTTCACCATAAATTCCTTTTACTTTAAAACGATAAACTCCTTTTGACATCTTAATGTTAAGTTGATTTGAAGCTTTAGCACGCATCGTCACTGGCGAAACAAAACGACGGTATTTGTATGACAAACGGTTTCTTTCTTGCGAATATTCATTAACCCCTACTTTATGCTCTTTGTCAGGAGACAGTAATTCAACATCCATTTCAATATACATATCTTTATAATTTTTAACTATATTGCGAGGTAAATTGAGGGTGACGCCACCATTGTGCTGTTTAACTTTTAAATGTTTACTATCAATCCAATTCGCATGATTTAAGTTTTGTTTTGCATTAGAAAGTAAATTAGGATTAGGTTTAAAATCAGTATTGGCTTGGGATTTATGATTCAATACGACACCTTTAAGCATAGCTTGCTCTCTATCAAGGGGAGATTTTAGTTTTCTTGCATCATAAATTTTATTAGTAATGTGTGCACTAGGATAATTTATTGTATTAACAGAGTGAATCCATTGATCTTTTTTATCAGTTATAAGTTCTTTCTTTTTAAAACCATAAGGCATATTTAAATCATCAGGATGTCGTAATCGATCTTGAACATCCCAAAGAGACATTAAGTTTGCACGATTATTTAAATATCGATAAGTACTATTTTTATCTACAGGCATATTAATTTGTAACGTCTGGTCATAGTATTTCAATATATCTCCATCGAAAATACTGGAATACAATGATGTGCCGTTGTAGTGATATATCAAAGGTGAGTTTAATGCATAGTATGAAAAATAATCTAATCTTTTCAATGGATCTGTAGAGCTTTGATGCATATACTTAATTTTTTTATTTAGGACAGGGCTTCTATAGCTCGAATCATTAATTGTTTTGATAGTCGTTTGATAAGGTTCGATAGTAATTTTTCTGGAATCATTAGTCATTAAGACTTGTTGAGCTAAAAATAAGACAACGAGTAATACCATCATTGAGGTACGTGTTAACAACGATTTATATTTAATAAATATAAATAACACTATGATTAAAATCAATGCAACAAACATCCACTTTACTGATCTTTCCGACAGTGCGATAAATATGAAACCGTATATGAATACTGGTATAGCAACAAAGGTGTATTCTTTAATTGATATTTCACTTAAATGTTGTATGAACAATGCAATTAATACACTTGTTGATAATGCTAAAAAGTAAACCCAACGTCTTTGGGGTAATGAAAAGCCATTAAATGCACTGTCAAACAATTGAGAAAAGGAACCGATAAGTAAAATCCAAGTTGCAATTGCGAACAATTTATAATAATAGTGTTGATATAATTTAAAACAAAATAATGCAATGATAGCAATAAAAGAAATTGTAATGTAAAAACCATCAGCAAAAATATTATAATTGGTTTCAAATAAATTTGTGAAAAAAGTAATTTTGAAATTAGGATTTTGTGTTCGGTCATTATCTAAAAAAGAAGATACACCAGTATATAGTCCATAAATACTTACTAATACACTTAACAAAGTGGCACATACGAGTATGTATAATTTCTGCCAACGATTCACAATATCTTTCTCATGAGGAATAGCGAATCGATAAATAAAATAGAAACCTATGACAATTGCTTCATAGTAACTAAAATAAAAGTTTGAGAATAATGTATAAGCAATCGCGAAAATAAACCAACCTATTTTACGTTCTTTAAAGAATCTTTCTATAGCCCAAAGTGACATAGGTAACATAATTAAAAGATTACCGTAAAAAGACCAAGTAAAATTATAATATGTAACAACAGTAGACATACCATATAAAATAGTTGCGATAAACATTGGTGCGGGTTTAAGTCGCAAATAACTAAATAAATAAAATGAAAAAATAAATGTGATTACAGTGCGCACATATGCCATGATTAATTGGTTTATTGTCCAAAAGCTGATGTCATGAGGATTCACATTGATAGTTTGTTCTAATATCCATATCATAGAGAAGTTGATCCACATCAATGGAGATAGTGAATAATAATATGCCAGTGATTTAACATAGTCGCCTCCCAATCCAAATGAAGCATCATAAAATCCTTTTAATGATGTGAAGTGTTCATAAAGGTGCATTTGAAAAGGCATCATTTGTCTGAAGCCATCTCCACTACCACTAAATACTATACCTTTAGTTATAAATTGATAGAGAAAAGGGCCATATAGAATAAATGACAATATACAACTAACTAAAACGATTAGTGTAAAACGTTTAATAGGTTTATTCCATATATTTTTAATCATGGCGAATCCTCATCTTTCTTTTCCTTATATTCTTTAATCTAATGAATACAATACTCACCACTATACTAAATATTGAGATAGAAAACATCGTTTTTAGAAAAGGTGGTCGATATTGAATCGTAATTGTTTTATCATTTTTATTAACCGGGACACCTGTCATCATATAATTCACCTTTTTGATATTGCTTTGTCGGTCATCCACGTATGCACGCATACCTTTACGATATGGAATATTAATGACTGCAAGTCCTTTAGAATGGTGATCTAAGTTAACTTTTACCCCGTTTTTTATATCTTTATAACGCATATTAAAGTTAGCATGATGGTGTGCTTGTTTTAGCGTATCATAATTTTCACCGTTTAATTCTAACAGTTCCAAATTGAACTTACCTTTTGGTGATAGTTGAATCGTAATATCACCATTTTTGTCTGGTAAACTTCGATAAAGCACTTTGCTTATTCCCGTGCGATATATAGAATCATTGTATAGACGATGATTATGATATTGATTGATGCTCACAGTGTAATTACTGTCAGGATCGCCTCGTTTAATATTCATAGTGAGATAAAAATCTTTGTATTTGTCTCTTATATTCTTAGGTAAATGTAATTTGATTATTCCGCTCTCTTTATTAACGGTTAGTTCATTGTTTGAATATCGTGTTATATTTTGTGTTGATACACGTGTTTGGTCTAACAAATTTTTAACTTTTGAGTGATACGCTGTACCTTTTGATGTCACAATAGCACCATTAATCATTGCATGTTCTCTATCTATAGGTTTTTTTAAACTTTTATGATTATAAATGTTTTGTGTTACTTTTACACTTGGTAGTGGAAGTTGATTTTTATAAATAATATATTGTCCACGTGACTTAACTTTCTTAAAATAAGATGGAATAAAATTTTGATAATCTTTCATCATTAAATATTTTACTGAAAACAGACTCTCGATATTTTGCCGAGCATTAGTAGACTGGTATCGACTGACAGATTCTTCAGCTAAATTAATTTTTAAGGCATCATAATAGAAATCGAGAATGTTGTGATGAAATATACTAGAGTAAATACTAAGTCCTTTAAAATTTTGATACATAGGGGTATTATCTTGTTCATCGACACGCCAATTTATTCGTTGATCGTCATTCTTAGTTTGGTTCATTTCTTTTACTAACGATCTTTGTATAGCCGAGCTATAGAAACTTGAATTAATGTATCGCTTGTTCGCACGATTGATATGATCTTGAAAGAAAATTTGATTTTTTATGAATACGAAAGTAATCATAAGACTGAGAGCAGCGATTGAAATACTATAAAGGTAAGTAAGATAATAACGTACTTTTTTCTCTTTTATTAATAAAATTAATAGTCCAATCACTGACACTACTGGAACTAAAGAGAGCCAAGGTAAAAAAGTATTGTAGCTAATTGAACTTATGTAGATGACACTTTGAGCTATCAGATTAGTATAAATATAAGTCTTTGGTCGAATTGTTTTAAAATATTTTACAAATAACCCAATTAAAATTGAACTATTAAAAGCTAAGATAAAATGCCATCGTTTTTGAGGTGCTGAAAACCCATTAAATAGTTGGTCAACAAATGGGAGAAATGCAAAAATAATTGTTGCCAATAATAACAATGCAAATAATTTATAATAAAAATGTTTGTATAATTTGATTGTCAAAAGAGCTTGAATAGATAAAAATATCACAACAATCAAGTAATTATCGAAAAATATATTGGTATCTTTATTTAAATGTTCAATCCAATTCACTTGTCCTGTAAATGATTGTCGACGATTATTAAGAAAACTTTGAACACCATGAAAGAACACAAACATACTATTTCCTAAAGCGAGCAGAGCACTACATATAATTGTAAGAGAAGCTTGCCAACGAGTTAAACTATCTTTAGGATGTCTGTAAATAATTCTAATCAGGGTATAACCTATACCAATAATGAGGAAATAATATGCAAAATAAAAGTTATTAATTAGAATTAGACTTACAGTTAGTATAAATAAACCTGCTTTAAAATCCCTTAATAAACGTTCAATCCCTAATAATAAGAGTGGTAACCAAATGAAAGTATCACTAAAGAATGGCCAGTAAATTGTAAATCTAAAGTACAAAGGTGACATAACAAAGATAAATGAAATCAATAAACTGATTATTTTATTTTTAGAAATATAATAACTAAATAAATAAGTGCAAAACAGAGCAATAGTTGATTTAATAATTGAAACAATTAGTGCGTTGTACATCCAAAGAAGAATTTGATTTGTGTTCAATGAAAAGAATATTTCACATAATTTGATGATAGGGACATTTAAAATAAATATTAAATTTGTTGAAAAATAATAACTTAAGTCAGTGAAAAAATCTCCGCCAAGACCCAAATGTGTTGAATAAAATAAGTTCCCTTGAGTCCATTGATGATAAAGATACATTTGAATAGGAATCATCTGTTCCATACCATCATTTGGGCCAGTTGAAAGAACACCATCATGATGGAAGCGAAAAATAATATAACTATGACCAATTAATGATAATGTAATTAATAATATAATGAAACATGCTTTTCTTCTCATTTACTTCTCCTAAAATGCATCATATTGACCTAAAAATTTTGTTAGCTTAGTCAAATTGTAGGTTATTATGGCAATGAATGAAAGTATTAGTGGCATTATTTAAATCTATTTACATTAAATTTAATGTTATTTAATAAAGTTAATTGATTTTAATAGTTTTGAATAAGTTTACAAATAGTCATCGTAGATTTTTTATGAATAGAAAAATGATTTTTATACTAAATGATGCACGTGTTAAACTTAAAGTGGTTGGGTTAGCTATTATAAAGTATAATTATGAAGTTATAGATAAAAGTTTAAGAAAATAATAAGAATAGGATGATGACTCATGGCGATACAATGGTATCCAGGTCATATGGCTAAAGCCAAAAGACAAGTTAGTGAACAACTGAAAAAGGTAGATGTAGTTTTTGAACTCGTCGATGCACGTATTCCATACAGTTCGAGAAACCCTATGATTGATGATGTCATTAAACAAAAACCTCGAGTAGTAATTTTAAATAAAAAAGATATGACGAATTTAAAAGAATTAGAAAAATGGGAAATTTATTTTAAAAATGAAGGTTTCTATCCGGTAGCTGTAGATGCAAAACATGGCAAGAATCTTAAAAATGTTGAAGTTGAAGCTATAAAAGCAACTCAAGAAAAATTTGATCGTGAAAAAGCCAAAGGTTTAAAACCTAGAGCGATAAGAGCTATGATTGTAGGCATTCCTAATGTAGGAAAATCAACACTTATCAATAAGTTAGCAAAACGTAGTATCGCCGAAACTGGAAATAAACCAGGAGTAACAAAACAGCAACAATGGATTAAAGTTGGGAAGTCTCTTCAATTACTAGATACACCAGGTATTTTATGGCCTAAATTCGAAGATGAAGAAGTCGGTAAAAAATTAAGTTTAACTGGTGCAATTAAGGATAGTATCGTTCATTTAGATGAGGTAGCTATTTATGGTTTGAATTTTATGATTAAACATGATGTTTCAGCTTTAAAGAGACATTATAATATTGATACACATGAAGACGCTGAGATACTCGATTGGTTTGATGCAATTGGAAGAAGAAGGGGATTGTTACAAAAAGGAAATGAAGTAGATTATGAATCTGTCATTGAGTTGATCATCAATGATATGAGAAATGCAAAAATTGGAACTTATTGTTTTGATATTTTAAAAGAAATGAAGAGTGAATGATAGTATGTCTCTAACAATTAAAGAAATCAAAGAAAAACTATCTCGAATTGAAACGTTGGAAGAGTTACATAAACATGAAGCAAATAATGATTCACGTAAAGGTGTTATAAATGCGATTAAGTCTAGGGAAAAAAATATTCTTAAGCAACAAGCATTAGAAGAGCACTATTTATCCATGAATCAATACGAAAACAACATTATGTCCTCTAACAGAGATGCATTAATTTGTGGAATTGATGAGGTAGGGCGTGGGCCCTTGGCTGGACCAGTGGTGGCTTGTGCAGTCATCTTAGAGAAGAATCATCATTATATTGGTTTAGATGACTCTAAAAAAGTGTCTCCCAAAAATAGAGCACGACTTAATCAAAATTTAAAAGAAAATGTCTATCAATATGCATATGGCATAGCGTCCTCAGTTGAAATAGATGAATTGAACATTTATCGGGCAACTCAATTAGCTATGCTACGTGCTATAAATCAATTAGATGTTACACCGACGCATTTATTAATAGACGCAATGACACTAGATATTGATATTCCACAAACCTCAATTATTAAAGGTGATGCTAAAAGTGTGTCTATCGCAGCAGCAAGTATCATGGCTAAAGAATACCGTGATCAATATATGAGACAACTATCTAAACAGTTTCCAGAATATGGTTTTGATAAAAATGCAGGTTATGGAACTAAGCAACATTTAAAGGCTATTGATCAAGTGGGCATAATCAATGAACATCGTCAATCATTTGAACCAATTAAATCAATGATGAAATAATTTGAATTTTGCTTAAATTGCAATAAATACTGGCAATCAGTTTACAATAGCGCTTACATTTTTTATAATTAAAGGGCAACTTAACCTAAGAAACAGGAGGATGGAAGATGAATATCCACGAGTATCAAGGGAAAGAAATATTTCGTTCAATGGGCGTTGCAGTTCCAGAGGGACGAGTAGCATTTACTGCTGAAGAAGCAGTGGAAAAAGCGAAAGAATTAAATTCAGACGTATATGTGGTTAAAGCGCAAATTCACGCTGGGGGTAGAGGTAAAGCAGGCGGCGTGAAAATTGCTAAATCATTATCTGAAGTCGAAACGTACGCAAATGAACTGCTAGGTAAACAATTGGTCACACATCAAACTGGGCCAGAGGGCAAAGAGGTCAAACGTTTATATATCGAAGAAGGATGCGATATCCAAAAAGAATATTATGTTGGTTTTGTTATTGATCGTGCTACTGATAAAGTGACTTTGATGGCATCAGAAGAAGGTGGAACTGAAATTGAAGAGGTTGCAGCTCAAACACCTGAAAAGATTTTCAAAGAAACAATTGATCCAGTAGTAGGATTATCACCTTACCAAGCGCGACGTATCGCTTTTAATATTAACATTCCAAAAGAATCAGTTGGAAAAGCAACTAAATTTTTATTAGCACTATATAATGTCTTTATCGAAAAAGATTGTTCTATTGTTGAAATTAACCCACTTGTTACAACTGGAGACGGTCAGGTATTGGCTTTAGATGCTAAATTAAACTTTGATGATAATGCATTATTTAGACATAAAGATATTTTAGAATTACGAGATTTAGAAGAAGAAGATCCTAAGGAAATAGAAGCTTCTAAATATGATTTATCATACATCGCTTTAGATGGAGATATTGGTTGTATGGTTAATGGCGCAGGTTTAGCCATGGCAACAATGGATACAATTAATCATTTTGGTGGAAATCCAGCCAACTTCTTAGATGTAGGTGGCGGTGCTACAAAAGAAAAGGTAACTGAAGCATTTAAAATTATTTTAGGTGATGACAATGTTAAAGGTATCTTTGTAAATATTTTTGGTGGAATTATGAAATGTGATGTTATTGCCGAAGGTATTGTAGCAGCGGTTAAAGAAGTTGAACTAACATTACCATTAGTTGTTCGTTTAGAAGGAACTAATGTCGAACGTGGTAAAGCAATATTAAACGAATCAGGTTTAGCTATTGAGCCAGCAGCAACTATGGCTGAAGGTGCTCAAAAAATTGTGAAACTTGTTAAAGAAGCATAAGGAAAGGATGGGAGCACTAAGATGAGTGTATTTATTGATAAAAATACGAAAGTAATGGTACAAGGTATCACAGGGTCTACTGCCCTTTTCCATACAAAACAAATGCTTGATTATGGGACACAAATTGTTGCAGGGGTAACACCTGGTAAAGGTGGACAAGTTGTAGAAGGTGTTCCAGTATATAACACTGTTGAAGAAGCTAAAAATGAAACAGGAGCTAATGTATCTGTTGTATACGTACCAGCACCATTCGCTGCTGATTCAATTATTGAAGCAGCTGATGCCGATTTAGACATGGTTATTTGTATTACTGAACATATACCTGTTGTTGATATGGTTAAAGTAAAAAGATATTTACAAGGTCGTAAAACACGTTTAGTAGGACCAAACTGTCCTGGTGTGATAACTGCCGACGAGTGTAAAATCGGTATTATGCCGGGATATATCCATAAAAAAGGCCATGTCGGTGTCGTGTCTCGTTCTGGTACATTAACGTATGAGGCAGTGCATCAATTAACTGAAGAAGGTATCGGTCAAACAACTGCTGTAGGTATCGGCGGTGATCCAGTAAATGGGACTAACTTTATTGATGTTTTAAAGGCGTTCAATGAAGATTCTGAAACTAAAGCCGTTGTAATGATTGGAGAAATTGGTGGTACCGCAGAAGAAGAAGCGGCACAATGGATTAAAGAAAATATGAACAAACCTGTAGTAGGTTTTATCGGCGGTCAGACAGCACCTCCAGGTAAACGTATGGGTCATGCTGGAGCTATTATTTCAGGAGGTAAGGGTACAGCATCTGAAAAGATTAAAACATTAAACGATTGTGGTGTTGAAACTGCAGATACACCTTCTGAAATAGGAACAACCCTTATTGATGCAGCTAAAAAAGCAGGCATTTATGAAGAGTTATTAACTATTAAAAAATAATATATATTAGTATTGATTTCAACGAACCTTGAACATTAAACCTTTGTTCAGGTTCGTTGTTTTTTGTATAAAGAACACCATACACTATGCGTATGATTCACAAAAGTTTAGCTTTATCTAAAAAAAGCATCTCTACATGCTAGAATATACATCGGTCAGCCAACCAAAATATTCAACACGAAGAGATGCTTTTTAATGTCATCCGACACAAACAGTTTAGCACATACATAATGAAATTGTAAGTAGCACATTGTTTTTGAGCCCAGATATAGCAGGCTAGTGATATATGGAAAAGAAATAAGGTATAGGAAATCCCTTGTGTCAATGATGTGAGTGGAAAATTGTAAAATAATTGAAGCAAAGGTATATACATATGTTGGTAAGTATTCCATCCCATATAGGTGTATCATCATTTGTTGAATACTTAAATAGAAGAATAGTTTAATTTTTGATAGATATTTCAATTGAAAATATAAATATGAGAACAGAATGGTAACGGAAAATCTTAGTGCAGAGAATTTGGTGAGGAACCAGGTAGGTTGATTTAAATAAAAATCAAAATAATGGATTAAGTATTAGCATAATTTTATTTATAAAAAATTAGTTATCTTTTTTTGATACGTTGATTTATATATAATAGTAGAAACATGAAATTCGACAATTTTACAATACACTATGACACATTAAACCTTTGTCATTAAATTACTCCTTACAAATACATGATATTTAAAAAATAAATGTCTTTAAACAGTAAACTAAAATATTTGAATTTGAAGGTATAATAAGGACAAAGGAGTAATGATAATTGATACAACATACGATGTTAAAACTATATTGGGCAAATTTCACTACGGCACAACTTCATCATCTTACAAGTACATATCCTGACTTTCTATCAGAAAACGTATTTCATCAACATGACATGATAAAAAGGTGGCTTACAGAGCGTAATTCTGAAAGGCTATGGAACAAATATGAACGTTTCAAAGAATTAAAGCTGATGGACATTATTAAAGAAATGAAAAAAGCAAATGTTAGTTTTACAACATACTTTGATGATAACTACCCTTCTCTTTGCAAAGAAATGTATGATTATCCTTATGTGATATTCTACAAAGGAAATCCACAGTTCTTTAATCATTCTCACTCTTTAGCTGTAATTGGCTCACGTAATGCCACACAATATACAAGTCAATCTTTAAACTATCTTTTTCCTTCATTTAGACAATTAAATATGGCGATTGTTTCTGGATTAGCGCGCGGTGCAGATAGTGTAGCACATCAAACCGCACTTAAATACCTATTACCAACTATTGGCGTACTTGGATTTGGCCATTGTTATCATTATCCTAAAGCAACCTTAAATTTAAGAACTAAAGTTGAAAGGAATGGCTTAGTGATAAGTGAATATCCACCATTTTCTCCTATAAGTAAGCATAAATTTCCTGAAAGAAACAGGCTTATAAGTGGTCTGTCCAGAGGGGTACTTATAACTGAGGCTGAAGAAAGAAGTGGTAGTCAAATCACTATCGATTGTGCTTTAGAGCAAAATAGAAATGTTTATGTTCTACCTGGTTCAATGTTCAACAAAATGACTAAAGGTAATTTAAGAAGGATAAATGAAGGTGCTCAAGTTGTTATAGATGAAAGTAGTATATTATATGATTATCTATTTTAGTAAATGATAGATTTACTTTCTGAATTAATTATTTATATCCTTTAATTTAGTTAAAGTTTAATGAATCAAAAATAATAACAATTCTTACAAAATTGGAAATTAAAAATTAAAACGTTGACAAATACAAAATTAACCGTTTATCATTTATCTTTAGTAATTCAATTTGCAAGGGGGAATAAACTTTGGCAGATAATTTAGTCATTGTTGAATCGCCTGCAAAAGCTAAAACCATTGAAAAATATTTAGGCAAAAGATATAAAGTTATTGCTTCAATGGGACATGTTCGTGACTTACCAAGAAGTCAAATGGGTGTCGACACTGAAGATAACTATGAACCAAAATATATTACAATTCGTGGCAAAGGTCCTGTAGTTAAAGATTTAAAAAAACATGCGAAAAAAGCAAAAAAAATATTTTTAGCTAGTGACCCTGACCGTGAAGGTGAAGCGATTGCTTGGCATTTATCAAAAATTTTAGAATTAGAAGATAGCAAAGAAAATAGAGTAGTATTTAATGAAATTACAAAAGATGCTGTTAAAGATAGTTTTAAGCATCCTCGTGGTATTGAAATGGATTTAGTTGACGCGCAACAAGCACGTCGTATTTTAGATAGACTCGTTGGTTATAATATTTCTCCAGTATTATGGAAGAAAGTTAAAAAAGGGCTGTCTGCTGGGAGAGTTCAGTCAGTTGCTTTACGTTTAGTCATTGATCGTGAAAATGAAATTCGTAATTTTAAACCTGAAGAGTATTGGTCCATTGAAGGTGAATTTAGATACAAGAAATCTAAATTTACAGCTAAATTTCTACACTATAAAAATAAACCTTATAAGCTAAACAACAAAGACGATGTTCAAAGGATTACTGAAGCATTAAATGGTGATCAATTTGAAATCACAAATGTGAATCGTAAAGAAAAAACACGTTATCCTGCTCATCCATTTACTACATCAACCTTACAACAAGAAGCTGCACGTAAACTAAATTTTAAAGCACGCAAGACAATGATGTTAGCACAACAATTATACGAAGGTATTGACTTAAAGCGTCAAGGTACAGTAGGTTTAATTACGTATATGCGTACCGATTCTACTCGTATATCAACTTCTGCAAAATCAGAAGCGCAGCAATATATAAATGATAAATATGGTGAACAGTACGTGTCTCAGCGTAAATCATCGGGTAAACAGGGCGATCAAGATGCTCACGAAGCTATTAGACCTACTAGTACAATGCGAACTCCTGATGACATGAAAGCTTTTCTTACTAGAGATCAACACCGTCTATACAAATTAATTTGGGAAAGATTTGTAGCAAGTCAGATGGCTCCAGCTATTTTGGATACAGTAGCTTTAGATGTAACTCAAAACGACATTAAATTTAGAGCTAATGGTCAAACTATTAAATTTAAAGGTTTTATGACACTATATGTAGAAGCAAAAGATGATAAAGAGAATGATAAAGAAAATAAGCTTCCTCAACTAGATAAAGGAGATAAGGTAACTGCGACAAAGATTGAACCGGCACAACACTTTACACAACCTCCTCCTCGTTATACTGAGGCGCGTTTAGTTAAAACGCTTGAGGAACTTAAAATTGGAAGACCTTCAACATATGCTCCAACCATTGATACGATTCAAAAGCGGAACTACGTCAAGTTAGAAAGTAAACGCTTCATCCCAACTGAATTAGGAGAAATTGTTTATGAGCAAGTTAAAGAATACTTCCCAGAAATTATTGATGTAGAATTCACTGTAAACATGGAAACATTACTTGATAAAATTGCCGAAGGTGACATGAATTGGCGTAAAGTAATAGGAGACTTCTACAACAGTTTTAAACAAGATGTTGAACGCGCAGAATCTGAAATGGAAAAGATTGAGATTAAAGACGAGCCAGCTGGTGAAGATTGTGAAGTCTGTGGTTCTCCAATGGTTATTAAAATGGGAAGATATGGTAAGTTTATGGCATGTTCGAACTTTCCGGACTGTCGTAACACCAAAGCAATTGTCAAAACGATTGGTGTCACATGTCCGAAGTGTAATGAAGGAGATGTCGTAGAACGTAAATCAAAGAAAAATAGAATTTTCTATGGTTGTTCTAGATATCCAGAATGTGATTTTATTTCTTGGGATAAACCTGTTGGAAGAGATTGTCCTAAGTGTCATCATTACCTTGTGAACAAGAAAAAAGGTAAAAGTAGTCAAGTTGTGTGCTCCAACTGTGATTATGAAGAAGAAGTTCAAAAATAGATGAGTGATTTTAGGAGGGGCAAAATGACGCAAAAAGTAAACGTTGTAGGAGCTGGTTTAGCTGGCTCTGAAGCTGCATATCAATTAGCTCAACGTGGAATTAAAGTGAATTTAATTGAGATGCGTCCAGTTAAACAGACACCGGCGCACCATACAGATAAATTTGCTGAATTGGTATGTTCAAATTCATTGAGAGGTAATGCACTTACAAATGCTGTTGGTGTTCTTAAAGAGGAAATGAGACATTTAGACTCGTTAATTATCACATCAGCAGATAAAGCACGTGTGCCAGCGGGTGGTGCTTTAGCAGTGGATAGACATGATTTTGCTGGCTATATTACAGATACCTTAAGAAACCACCCTAACATCACTGTATTAAATGAAGAAGTTAATCATATACCAGAAGGTTATACGATTATTGCAACTGGCCCTCTAACTACTGAGCATTTAGCTCAAGAAATTGTTGATATTACTGGTAAAGATCAATTGTATTTTTACGATGCTGCCGCACCAATAATAGAAAAAGATTCAATTAATATGGATAAAGTATATTTGAAATCACGTTATGATAAAGGTGAAGCAGCGTATCTTAATTGTCCTATGACTGAAGAAGAGTTTAACCGGTTTTATGATGCAGTATTAGAAGCTGAAGTTGCACCAGTCAATGAGTTTGAAAAAGAAAAATATTTTGAAGGGTGTATGCCTTTTGAAGTCATGGCTGAAAGAGGGCGAAAAACTTTGTTATTTGGTCCGATGAAACCTGTTGGACTTGAAGATCCTAAGACTGGGAAACGCCCTTATGCAGTTGTTCAATTAAGACAAGATGATGCAGCTGGAACATTATATAATATTGTTGGCTTTCAAACACATTTAAAATGGGGTGCGCAAAAAGAAGTCATTCGTTTAATTCCAGGATTAGAAAATGTTGATATTGTAAGATATGGTGTGATGCACCGAAATACCTTTATTAATTCACCTGATGTTTTAAACGAAAAATATGAATTAAAAGGACATGATAATTTATATTTTGCTGGACAAATGACTGGCGTTGAAGGTTATGTTGAAAGTGCTGCCAGTGGATTAGTTGCAGGTATTAATCTTGCGCATAAAATTTTAGACAAAGGGGAAGTTATTTTCCCTAGAGAGACAATGATAGGTAGTATGGCTTACTACATATCACATGCCAAAAATGAGAAGAATTTTCAACCTATGAATGCCAATTTTGGTCTTTTACCATCTCTCGAAAAACGTATTAAAGATAAAAAAGAAAGATATGAAACACAAGCCAAAAGAGCGTTAGAGTATTTAGATAATTACAAACAAACGCTGTAATTTACAAATAGGTTAACTAGGTAGTGGGTAACTACCTGGTTTTTTTGTGATGAATATTATTTAAAACTAACTTAAATTAAGTAAGACAAGTGAGTTAGAGAAAATTATGACTAATTTTGGATAAAGTTTGAAATTAATTCTCTAAAGATTTTGAATTGATTATCAAATTATTGTATGCGTTTTTACACATATGCTACAATGCAATATGATGGAGGGGATTGATTTTGGATAAAATCCAAGAAACATTTTTATATATGTTAAAGGTTGAAAGAAACTTTTCAGAGTATACGTTAAAATCTTATCATGATGATTTAGTTCAATTTAACAACTTTTTAGAAAGAGAACATTTACAACTTGAGACTTTTGAATATAAAGATGCTAGAAACTATTTGGCTTTTTTATATTCTAATCAATTAAAAAGAACTACGGTGTCAAGAAAGATATCAACTTTACGTACCTTCTATGAATTTTGGATGACTCAAGATAATTCAATTATTAATCCCTTTGTTCAACTAGTGCATCCTAAAAAAGAGAAGTATTTACCTCAATTCTTTTATGAAGAAGAAATGGAAGCACTTTTTCAAACTGTAGAGCATGATAATAAAAAAGGCATACGAGACAAAGTTATTATTGAATTGTTATATGCAACAGGAATACGTGTGTCTGAATTAATAAATATTAAACTAAAAGATATAGATATGAACTTACCAGGTGTAAAAGTTTTAGGTAAAGGAAATAAGGAAAGGTTTATCCCTTTTGGAGAGTTCTGTAGACAGAGTATAGAAAGATACTTAGAAGAATTCCAACCTAAACAATTAGCCAATCATGATTATTTAATTGTAAATATGAAAGGTGATCCTATCACCGAAAGAGGAGTAAGATATGTACTTAATGATGTCGTTAAAAGAACCGCTGGCGTCAATGACATACATCCTCATAAATTAAGACATACTTTTGCTACACATTTATTAAATCAAGGTGCTGATTTAAGGACTGTACAATCTTTACTTGGTCACGTCAATTTATCGACTACTGGACGTTATACACATGTTTCGAATCAACAACTGAGAAAGGTGTATTTAAACGCACATCCTCGAGCAAAAAAAGGAGAGTAATTTATGGATAATTCTTTACACGCTACAACAATTTATGCTGTACGCCATAATGGTGAAGCAGCTATGGCTGGTGATGGTCAAGTCACATTAGGTCAACAAGTTATTATGAAACAAACTGCTAGAAAAGTAAGACGTTTATACGAAGGAAAAGTATTGGCTGGTTTTGCAGGTAGTGTTGCTGACGCCTTCACACTTTTCGAAAAATTTGAGACAAAGCTTCAGCAATTTAGTGGTAATTTAGAGCGCGCAGCTGTTGAACTAGCACAAGAATGGCGTGGAGATAAACAATTACGACAATTAGAGGCGATGCTTATCGTAATGAATAAAGATGCCATACTTATTGTTAGTGGTACAGGTGAGGTTATTGCACCTGATGATGATTTAATTGCCATTGGGTCAGGTGGTAACTATGCACTTAGCGCAGGTCGAGCACTAAAAAGACATGCAGCACAACTTTCTGCTAGTGAAATGGCATACGAAAGTTTAAAAGTTGCAGCTGATATTTGTGTGTTTACAAATGACAATATAATTGTAGAAACGCTATAAAATCGCATTGCTCAAATTAAGGAAATGAATCTCATAAAACAAAGTAGCAATATGGAGGAATGTTAAATATGGATACAAATGGAATTAAATTAACCCCAAAAGACATCGTATCTAAATTGAATGAGTATATTGTAGGACAAAATGACGCAAAACGTAAGGTGGCTATTGCACTAAGAAATCGTTATCGTAGAAGTCTTTTAAAAGAAGAAGAGAAACAAGAGATTGCGCCTAAAAATATTTTAATGATAGGTCCAACGGGAGTTGGTAAAACTGAAATAGCTCGACGCATGGCAAAAATTGTTGGAGCACCATTTATTAAAGTTGAGGCAACTAAATTTACAGAAGTCGGTTACGTCGGAAGAGACGTTGAAAGCATGGTTAGAGATTTAGTTGATGTTGCTGTACGTTTAGTAAAAGACGAGAAAAAGTCATTAGTTAAAGATGAGGCAACTAAGAAAGCAAACGACAAATTAGTTAAATTACTTGTTCCGAGTTTAAAAAAGAAGGCAGCACAAGGTAACAACCCTTTGGAAAATTTATTCGGTGGAGCAATTCCAAACTTCGGTCAAAATCAAGATGAAGAGGAAGAACCGCCAACTGAAGAAATTAAAACCAAACGTTCTGAAATAAAAAAACAACTTGAACAGGGCAAACTTGAAAATGAAAAAGTAAGAATTAAAGTAGAACAAGATCCTGCATCAATGGGTATGTTAGGGACTAATCAAAATCAACAAATTCAAGATATGATGAATCAATTGATGCCCAAGAAAAAAGTCGAAAGAGAAGTTTCGGTTGAAACAGCTAGAAAAATCTTAGCTGATGATTTTGCAGATGAATTAATTGACCAAGAAACTGCGAATCAACAAGCCTTAGAGCTTGCAGAACAAATGGGTATCATATTTATTGATGAAATAGACAAGGTTGCTACTAACAATCAAAATAGCGGTCAAGATGTGTCAAGACAAGGCGTACAACGAGATATTCTTCCTATACTTGAAGGTAGCATGATTCAGACAAAATATGGTACTGTAAATACTGAACATATGCTATTTATAGGTGCTGGTGCATTCCACGTATCAAAACCAAGTGATTTAATTCCTGAATTACAAGGTCGATTTCCAATTAGAGTTGAATTAGAAAGTCTTTCAGTAGAAGATTTCGTGAGAATTCTGACAGAACCAAAATTATCGCTTGTCAAACAATATGAAGCATTGCTTCAAACTGAAGAAGTTACAGTAAATTTCTCAGAAGATGCCATTCAACGATTAGCTGAAATTGCATATCAAGTTAATCAAGATACTGATAATATTGGTGCTCGTAGATTACACACTATTCTAGAAAAAATGCTTGAAGATTTATCATTTGAAGCACCAAGCATGCCGAATGCTGTTGTGGATATTACTCCACAATATGTAGATGACAAATTAAAATCAATCTCAACAAATAAAGATTTAAGTGCATTTATTTTATAAATATATATAGAAGGAGAAAAATTATGAGCTTATTATCTAAAACAAGAGAATTAAACACTTTATTACAAAAACATAAAGGTATTGCAGTAGATTTTAAAGATGTTGCTCAAACAATTAGTAATGTTACAGTTACTAATGTATTTATTGTGTCGAGAAGAGGTAAAATCTTAGGGTCTTGTTTGAATGAATTATTAAAAAGTGAACGCATTAAAGATATGTTAGAAGATCGACATATACCGCGTGAATATACTGAAGAGTTGATGAATGTTAAACAAACAGAATCGAATATCGATATTGATAATGAATTAACTGTATTTCCGCCAGAGAATAGAGAGGTATTTTTAAATAGTAGAACAACTATTTTCCCAATTTTAGGTGGTGGCGAAAGACTTGGTACGCTAGTCTTAGGTCGAGTTCAAGACGACTTCAATGAAAATGACTTAGTATTAGGAGAATATGCAGCCACTGTAATTGGAATGGAAATTTTACGAGAAAAACATAATGAAGTCGAAAAAGAAGCTAGAGATAAAGCTGCTATAACAATGGCAATCAACTCACTTTCATATTCAGAAAAAGAAGCAATTGAACATATATTTGAAGAACTTGGTGGTACAGAAGGTTTACTTATAGCTTCAAAAGTAGCTGACAGAGTGGGCATTACACGATCAGTCATTGTGAATGCTTTACGTAAACTTGAAAGTGCTGGTGTCATAGAATCACGTTCTCTTGGAATGAAAGGGACATTTATTAAAGTAAAAAAAGATAAATTCCTTGATGAACTTGAAAAAAAATAAGTAAAAGTTGCACTTGAAATGTTTTATTGAAATATTAGTAAATTAAGAGTAATATGCGAATAATGAATGGACTGATTTTTAACTTTTTCAGAAACCTATTACTTTATATGTTAGTTATCGCACTATACAATGGTTAGAGGAATTAAGAATGTTATTAAATAATCACCATCTTTATTGTTTTTAAAACAGAAATTCAATAATACAATTCATGTTATTGCTTTTATGCATTAAATATGATATATTAATTGACGGCTATAAAGCCAATACACACATAATCAATTTAAATATAGAGGGTGCAAATTAAATATTTGTCTTTATATCAGTTGATTATGGAGGTAAATAACCACTAGGAGGAATTTAAAATGGCAGTAATTTCTATGAAACAATTACTTGAAGCCGGTGTTCACTTCGGTCACCAAACACGCCGTTGGAACCCAAAAATGAAAAAATATATCTTCACTGAAAGAAATGGTATTTATATCATTGATTTACAAAAAACAGTGAAAAAAGTTGAAGAAGCATACAACTTTGTAAAACAAATCTCTGAAGAAGGCGGAAAAGTCTTATTCGTAGGTACAAAAAAACAAGCGCAAGAATCAGTTAAAGCTGAGGCAGAGCGTGCTGGTCAATTCTACGTTAACCAAAGATGGTTAGGTGGGATTTTAACTAACTACAAAACAATCTCAAAACGAATTAAACGTATTTCTGAAATTGAAAAAATGGAAGAAGACGGATTATTTGAAGTATTACCTAAAAAAGAAGTTGTTGAACTTAAAAAAGAATACGACCGTTTAATTAAGTTCTTAGGCGGTATTCGCGATATGAAATCAATGCCTCAAGCATTATTCGTTGTTGATCCTCGTAAAGAGCGCAACGCTATTGCTGAAGCTCGCAAACTAAATATTCCTATCGTAGGTATTGTTGACACTAACTGTGATCCTGATGAAATTGATTACGTTATCCCAGCAAACGATGATGCTATTCGTGCCGTTAAATTATTAACTGGTAAAATGGCAGACGCTATCTTAGAAGGTCAACAAGGTGTATCTAATGAAGAAGTAGCTGCAGAACAAAACATCAATTTAGATGACAAAGAAGAATCTGAACAAGCAGAAACAACTGAAGAAAACACTTCTGTTGAATCAAACTAAGAGATAGTTTAAATGGGTGATAAGATACTAATGCTTATCACCTTTTTTTAAAAATAAAATTAAATCATATTACTGTAATGGAAATATAACCTAAAATAATGCTAAAATTTAGGTATATCAATAATTACTATTTATATTGGAGGAATAATGAATGGCAATTTCAGCAAAACTTGTTAAAGAATTACGTGAAAAAACTGGCGCAGGAATGATGGATTGTAAAAAAGCGCTAACTGAAACTGATGGTGACATCGATAAAGCGATTGACTACTTACGTGAAAAAGGTATTGCAAAAGCAGCTAAAAAAGCTGACCGTATCGCAGCAGAAGGACTTGTACACGTTGAAGTAAAAGATAATGAAGCTGCAATCGTTGAGATTAATTCAGAAACAGACTTCGTAGCACGTAACGAAGGTTTCCAAGAATTAGTTAAAGAAATTGCTAACCATATTTTAGATAGCAAGGTAGAAACAGTAGACGCTTTGATGGAATCTAAATTATCTAGCGGTAAAACTGTTGATGAAAGAATGAAAGAAGCTATCTCAACAATTGGTGAAAAATTAAGTATCCGTCGTTTCTCTATCAGAACAAAAACTGATAATGATGCATTTGGTGCATATTTACACATGGGTGGACGTATTGGTGTGTTAACTGTAGTGGAAGGTACTACTGATGAAGAAGCTGCTAAAGACGTAGCAATGCACATTGCGGCAATCAACCCTAAGTATGTTTCTTCTGAACAAGTAAGCGAAGAAGAAATCAATCATGAAAGAGAAGTATTAAAACAACAAGCATTAAACGAAGGTAAACCAGAGAAAATCGTTGAAAAAATGGTTGAAGGTCGTTTACGTAAATATTTACAAGAAATTTGTGCTGTAGATCAAAACTTCGTTAAAAATCCAGACGAAACTGTTGAAGCTTTCTTAAAAGCTAAAGGTGGTAAACTTACTGATTTCGTTCGTTATGAAGTTGGAGAAGGTATGGAAAAACGTGAAGAAAACTTTGCTGAAGAAGTTAAAGGACAAATGAAATAATCTGTCATAAAGTTTAACAAGGAAGAAGACACCTCACACGTTTCCTTTTTATTAGCCTATTGTTAAGATAGCTGAAAGGAGACAATCGTGTCTTCTTTACTTATATATTTACATATTTTTACGATAGAGAGGATAAGAAAATGGCACAAACTTCTAAATATAAACGTGTAGTATTAAAATTGAGTGGCGAAGCTTTAGCAGGTGATAAAGGATTCGGCATAAATCCTATCATTATCAAAAGCGTTGCACAGCAAGTTGCTGAAGTTGCCAAAATGGATTGTGAAATTGCTGTCATTGTCGGCGGTGGAAATATTTGGAGAGGCAAAACTGGTAGCGACCTAGGTATGGATCGTGGTACGGCCGATTACATGGGGATGCTTGCTACTGTTATGAATGCTTTGGCATTACAAGACAGTTTAGAACAATTAGATTGTGATACACGTGTTTTAACTTCTATTGAAATGAAACAAGTTGCTGAACCATATATTCGTCGACGTGCAATTAGACATTTGGAGAAAAAACGTGTTGTTATATTTGCCGCTGGAATTGGTAATCCTTACTTCTCAACTGACACAACTGCTGCTTTACGTGCGGCTGAAGTAGAAGCAGATGTAATTTTAATGGGTAAAAATAATGTAGATGGTGTTTATTCAGCTGATCCAAAAGTTGATGCAAATGCAATTAAATATGAACATTTGACACATATTCAAATGCTTCAAGAAGGTTTACAAGTGATGGATTCAACAGCTTCATCGTTCTGCATGGATAATAATATTCCGTTAAATGTTTTCTCTATTATGGAAGAAGGTAATATTAAGCGTGCTGTAATGGGTGAAAAAATCGGAACATTAATTACAAAATAATTTTGAGGTGTAAAAAATGAGTGACATAATCAAAGATACAAAGTCTAGAATGCAAAAATCAATTGATAACTTATCTCGTGAACTTGCTAACATTAGTGCTGGTAGAGCAAACTCTAATTTACTTAATGGTGTTACAGTTGACTACTATGGTGCACCTACACCAGTGCAACAATTAGCAAGTATCAATGTGCCTGAAGCACGTCTATTAGTTATTTCACCATATGATAAGTCATCAGTTGCTGATATTGAAAAAGCAATTATCGCGGCTAATCTTGGGGTTAATCCAACGAGTGATGGTGAGGTTATTCGTATCTCTGTACCAGCTTTAACTGAAGAAAGACGTAAAGAATTAGTTAAAGAAGTTAAAAAAATTGGTGAAGATGCTAAAGTCTCAATTAGAAATATTCGTCGTGATATTAACGATCAGCTTAAAAAAGACGAAAAAAATGGTGACATTACTGAAGACGACTTAAGAAGTCAAACTGATGATGTACAAAAAGCTACAGATAATTCGATTAAAGAAATAGATCAATTGGTTGCCGACAAAGAAAAAGATATTATGTCAGTATAGGTATTTTATTATCGCAAACACTTTCATATTAGTATATTATCTAAAATGAAACATCTGTTAGACATTGAATATCTTCATAGTCTAAACTGTACCAACTAAGACTTTGGTACAGTTTTTTTATTTGCTTATTCAATGGAATAAATGAGTATGATAAAATGATAGATGATTGTTTAATTAACTAATATAATAAACAGAGACGATCAGGCTCGGAGGAAAGACCATGTTTAAAAAGCTGAAAAATAAAAATAAAACTGAGACAAACCATAATAATGACTTAGACATACATAATATACCTGAACATGTGGCTATTATCATGGATGGAAATGGGCGTTGGGCAAAAAAACGTAAAATGCCTAGAATTAAAGGCCATTATGAAGGTATGCAAACAATCAAAAAAATTACTCGCGAAGCGAGTGATATAGGTATTAAGTATTTAACATTATACGCATTTTCAACAGAGAATTGGTCTAGACCTGAAAGTGAAGTTAATTACATTATGAATCTTCCAGTGAATTTCCTTAAAACATTTCTACCAGAATTAATTGAAAAGAATGTTAAAATTGAAACAATAGGGTTTTATGAAGGTTTACCACAATCTACAATTGATGCTATTGATTTTGCTAAAGCTAAGACTCAGCACAATACTGGGTTAACTCTTGTGTTTGCTATAAATTATGGTGGACGAGCTGAGATTATTCAGAGTATGAAAGCAATATATAACGAATTACAATTAAACGGACAAGGATCTGAAGTGATTGATGAGGCGTTAATAAAGCGTCATTTAATGACTCATAGTTATCCAGATCCAGACTTATTAATACGCACTTCAGGAGAACAAAGAATAAGCAATTTCTTAATATGGCAAGCTTCATATAGTGAATTTATTTTTAATGAAAAGCTATGGCCAGATTTTGATGAAAAAGAGTTAAGAGAGTGTTTGAAAATATATCAATCACGCCAAAGACGTTTTGGAGGATTAAGTGAGGAGTAAAAAATGAAAGTAAGAACATTAACCGCGATTATAGCCTTATTAATATTCTTGCCCATCTTGCTCAAAGGTGGCTTAATATTAATGCTTTTCGCATTCTTATTAGCTTTGATAGCCTTAAAAGAACTACTTAATATGAATATGATCAAATTTTTATCTATACCTGGTCTGATTAGTGCTTTAGCCCTAATTATTATCATGTTACCTCAAGATGCAGGTGAATGGGTTCAAGTTATCCAACTTAAAGGTTTAATTGCTATGAGTTTCATAGTTTTAAGTTATACAGTGCTATCTAAAAACAGATTTAGTTTTATGGATGCTGCATTTTGTTTGATGTCTGTAGCATACGTAGGAATTGGCTTCATGTATTTTTATGAGACACGTTCTGAGGGCTTGAGATATATTTTATTTGCATTTTTAATAGTTTGGCTAACAGATACGGGTGCTTATATTTTTGGTCGCCTTATGGGTAAACATAAGTTATGGCCAGTCATTAGCCCTAATAAAACAATTGAAGGTTTCTTTGGTGGTATTTTATGTAGCATTTTAGTACCATTAGTGATGCAAATGTTTGTAGATTTACATATGAATATTTGGCTTTTACTATTAGTCACAATTGTTTTAAGTATGTTTGGTCAATTAGGTGATTTAGTAGAATCTGGGTTTAAACGTCATTTTGGTGTTAAAGATTCAGGACGTATACTACCAGGACATGGTGGTATATTAGATAGATTTGATAGCTTCATGTTTGTATTACCGCTATTAAATATTTTACTGATACAAACTTAAATTTATGAATTGTAAAATGAAATAGATGTTATAATGAAGGAGTTATTGAGATGTTGATTAGTGGTGAATATCTCTTAACTCCTTTTCAGCACTTATTGATAAACTGAAAAGATACAACAACACAAAATAATATGATATTAAGTATTAACATATTATAATATTTAATATTATCTATCGATTTAATTACTTAGATGATTTTTTAATTAAACATAAATTCATTAGAGGTGTAGAACATGAGCATTTTAATTACGATTATTTCATTTATCATCGTATTTGGTGTACTCGTAACTGTTCACGAATATGGACACATGTTTTTTGCTAAGCGAGCAGGAATTATGTGTCCTGAATTTGCGATTGGTATGGGTCCTAAAATTTTTAGTTTTCGTAAAGATGAAACATTATATACAATTCGTCTATTACCGGTGGGTGGTTATGTCAGGATGGCTGGTGATGGTCTTGAAGAACCACCAGTTCAACCAGGTATGAACGTAAAAATAAAGTTAAATAACCAAGACGAAATCACACATATAATTCTAGATGACCAACATAAATTCCAACAAATTGAAGCCATAGAAGTTAAGAAATGTGATTTTAAAGATGACCTATATATTGAAGGTATCACTTCTTATGATGATGAAAGGCATCACTTCACTATAGCGAAAAAGGCATTTTTTGTCGAAAATGGAAGCCTTGTTCAAATTGCTCCAAGAGATAGACAGTTTACACATAAGAAACCATTGCCAAAGTTTTTAACATTATTTGCAGGTCCGTTATTTAATTTTATTTTAGCTTTAGTTCTATTTATTGGATTAGCATACTACCAAGGTACGCCAACCAATGTCATAGGAGAAGTTGTGAAGAAATCTCCAGCTGATGAAGCTGGATTGCACAAAGGTGATAAAATAGTTCAGGTAGGTAATCATAAAATTAAAAATTTTGATGATATCAAACATGTTCTTGACCAAAATAAAACGGCGAAAACAACTGTAAAAATTAAAAGGGATGGCCAAAACAAGTCTGTAGATCTCCAACCTAAAAAAGTAGAGAGAAAGATAACTAAAACTAAAACTCAAACAACTTATCAAATTGGTTTTGCCCCTACTACAGAACACAGCGTTTTTAAACCAATAAGCTACGGTATTTATAACTTTTTCGATAAAGGTAAGCTTATTTTTACAGCTGTTGTTGGTATGTTAGCTAGTATATTTACAGGAGAATTTTCATTTGATATGTTAAATGGCCCTGTTGGTATTTATCACAGTGTTGATTCTGTTGTTAAATCTGGAATTATTAATTTAGTAGGATACACCGCTTTATTAAGTGTTAACTTAGGAATAATGAATTTGCTACCTATTCCAGCGCTTGATGGTGGTCGCATATTATTTGTACTATATGAGGCTATTTTTAGAAAACCAGTGAATAAAAAAGCGGAAACAGGAATTATTGCTGTAGGCGCACTTTTTGTGGTTATTATTATGATTTTAGTCACTTGGAATGATATACAACGGTATTTCTTATAAATAGGGAGGAAAAAGAGAATGAAACAATCTAAAGTATTTATACCAACGATGAGAGAAGTCCCTGCAGAGGCGGAAGCATTAAGCCATCGTTTATTATTAAAAGCAGGGTTAATTAAACAGAGTACAAGTGGTATATATAGTTACTTACCACTTGCTACACGTGTACTAAATAATATATCTAAAATCATACGTGAAGAAATGGAAAGTATAGATGCTGTAGAAATTCTTATGCCAGCTTTACAACAAGCAGAATTATGGGAAGAGTCAGGACGTTGGAGTGCATATGGTCCAGAACTAATGCGTTTAAAAGACAGAAACGGACGTGAATTTGCATTAGGACCTACTCATGAGGAAGTAGTCACTTCTTTAGTAAGAGATGAATTAAAATCATATAAACAGTTACCCCTTACTTTATTTCAAATTCAATCCAAATATAGAGATGAGAAAAGACCACGCTTTGGATTATTAAGAGGACGCGAATTTCTTATGAAAGATGCATATTCCTTCCATTCAGATGAAGCTTCATTAGATGCAACTTATCAAGATATGTATCAAGCATATAGTCGCATATTCAAACGTGTAGGCATCAATGCAAGACCGGTTGTGGCAGATTCAGGTGCAATAGGGGGAAGTCATACACACGAGTTTATGGCATTGAGTGAAATTGGGGAAGATACAATAGTTTATAGTAATGAGAGTGACTATGCAGCGAATATTGAAAAGGCTGAAGTTGTTTATCATCCTTCTCATAAGCATTCTGCACTTGCGGAATTGACTAAAGTTGAGACGCCCAATGTTAAAACAGCTCAAGAAGTTGCAGAATATTTAAAGAGACCATTAGATGAAATTGTAAAAACTATGATCTTTAAAATAGATGGCGAATTTATTATGTTTCTAGTTCGTGGACATCATGAATTAAATGAAGTGAAATTAAAATCATATTTCGGCACGGAACATGTTGAAATGGCTACTCCAGATGAAATTGTTAATCTTGTAGATGCCAATCCGGGGTCTCTTGGTCCTATTTTTGATAAAGATATTAAAATTTATGCCGATAATTACTTACAAGATTTAAATAACTTTGTTGTAGGAGCTAATGAAGATCATTATCACTATATAAATGTCAATATTGGTAGAGACTTTGATGTAACAGAATACGGTGACTTTAGATTCATTACACAAGGTGAGATGTTAAGTGATGGCTCGGGAGTAGCACAATTTGCTGAAGGCATTGAAGTAGGACAAGTTTTCAAATTAGGGACAAAATATTCTGAATCAATGAATGCAACTTTTCTAGATAATCAGGGAAAAGCTCAACCACTCATTATGGGCTGTTATGGTATTGGAGTATCAAGAACATTAAGTGCAATTGTTGAACAAAACAATGACGAGAATGGAATTATTTGGCCAAAATCAGTAACGCCTTTCGATATCCATCTAATTACTATCAATCCTAAAAAGGATGATCAACGTACTTTAGGTGATCAACTTTATCAAAAATTAATGGATTCATACGATGTTTTATATGATGACCGAAAAGAACGTGCTGGTGTTAAATTTAATGATTCAGACCTAATTGGGTTACCGGTACGAGTTGTTGTTGGTAAAAGAGCTGAAGAAGGTATTGTTGAGGTAAAACAACGCATTAACGGTTTAAGTGAAGAAGTGCAAATTGATGAATTAGAGTATTACTTACAAGAATTATTTAAGAATATTAAGTAAGTTGCAATAAAATTTTTGATAGTCAAATTGATATTAATAAAGAGCAGGAAAGATGATGAAACATAATTTTAAATCTAACCTGCTCTTCTTTATTGTATTATTTACTATTTGTTTTTCATGAAAATACGTGCAATCAGTAGTATAATATGAAACGAATTTATTTAGTGACTTTATGAGCAGTTGTAACATATCCAATGATGTTTAATAGTTTTAAATTTAGTATTAATTAAGGTGGTTATTATTTTGGCAATGACAAATCGAGAAAAGTTTAAAGTGCTTGCCGATCAAATAAAAATATCAAATCAACTAGAACAAGATATTCTTGAACAAGGTGAACTCACTCGTATAGATGTTTCAAATAAAAACAGAACATGGACTTTCCAAATATCACTCCCACATTTTTTATCTCATGAAGATTATCTTCTTTTTACACATGCAATTGAAGAAGAATTTAAAGAAATAGCTACAGTAGCAATTGATTTTTCAATTAAAGATACCAACAATCAAGATGAGTTTGCTTTAAAATATTTCGGACATTGTATTGATCAAACACGATTGTCGCCAAAAGTGAAAGGTCAATTGAAACAAAAAAAACTCATTATGAGTGGAAATGTTTTAAAAGTCTTAGTTTCAAATGACATTGAGAGAAATCATTTTGATAAGGCATGTAATGGTAGTTTGGTTAAAGCATTTAGACAGTGTGGCTTTGAAATTGATAAAGTCGTTTTTGAAACAGATTCAACAAATCACGATGATGACCTTGCATCGTTAGAAGCACATATTCAACAAGAAGATGAACAAAGTGCAAGAGAAGCAACTGAAAAATTAGAAAAAATGAAAGCAGAAAAAGCGAAACAACAAGATAATAATGAAAGTACAGTGGAAAAATGTCAGATTGGAAAACCAATTCAGATTGAAAATATAAAACCAATTGAATCAATTATTGAAGAAGAATTCAAAGTAGCTATTGAAGGTGTTATATTTGATATTAACCTAAAAGAACTTAAAAGTGGACGTCATATAGTTGAGCTTAAAGTTACTGATTACACAGATTCACTTGTATTAAAAATGTTTACAAGAAAAAATAAAGATGACTTGGACCACTTTAAGGCACTTAGTGTTGGTAAATGGGTTAGAGCTCAAGGTCGTATTGAAGAAGATACTTTTGTTAGGGATCTTGTCATGATGATGTCAGATATTGAAGAAATTAAAAAGACACCTAAACAAGATAAAGCAGAAGATAAGCGTGTAGAGTTTCATTTACATACGTCTATGAGTCAAATGGATGGTATTCCTAATATTAGTGCATATGTTGAACAAGCTGCTAAATGGGGGCACCAAGCTTTAGCAGTAACAGATCACAACGTAGTACAAGCTTTTCCTGATGCACATAATGCTGCCGAAAAACATGGTATTAAGATGATTTATGGTATGGAAGGTATGCTAGTAGACGATGGTGTTCCTATAGCTTATAAACCAACAGACCGTAATTTAAAAGATGCAACATATGTGGTGTTTGACGTAGAGACAACAGGTCTTTCTAATCAATATGATAAAATTATTGAATTAGCTGCAGTAAAAGTGCATAACGGTGAAATTATAGATAAGTTTGAACGTTTTAGTAATCCACACGAAAGATTATCTGAAACCATTATCAACCTTACACATATCACTGATGATATGTTAACTGATGCTCCCGAAATTGAAGAAGTGTTAACTGAATTTAAAGAGTGGGTTGGAGATGCTATATTTGTAGCTCATAATGCTTCATTTGATATGGGATTTATTGACACAGGATATGAAAGGTTAGGCTTTGGACCTTCTACAAACGGTGTAATTGATACACTTGAGCTTTCACGTACAATTAATACCGAATATGGGAAACATGGTTTGAATTTCCTTGCCAAAAAATATGGTGTCGAATTAACGCAACATCATAGAGCGATTTATGATACAGAAGCAACAGCTTATATTTTTATAAAAATGGTTCAACAAATGAAAGAACTAGGTGTGAACAACCATCTAGAAATTAATAAAAAATTAACTAATGAAGATGCATATAAAAGAGCTCGTCCATCTCACGTTACACTCATTGTTCAAAATCAAGAAGGTCTTAAAAATTTATTTAAAATAGTTAGTGCTTCATTAGTTAAGTATTATTACCGTACGCCAAGAATTCCACGTTCTCTTTTAAATGAATATCGAGAAGGGATCTTGATTGGTACAGCTTGTGATGAGGGTGAATTATTCACAGCAGTAATGCAGAAGGATCAGTCGGAAGTAGAAAAAATAGCAAAGTTCTATGATTTTATAGAAGTTCAACCGCCTGCGCTTTATCAAGATTTAATGGATAGAGAATTAATACGAGATAATGAAACGTTAACACAAATTTACAAGCGATTAATAGATGCTGGTAAAAGCGCTAATATCCCAGTGATTGCTACTGGTAACGCGCATTATCTATATGAACATGATGCTATAGCCAGAAAAATTTTAATTGCATCCCAACCAGGGAATCCATTAAATCGTTCAACATTACCAGAAGCTCACTTTAGAACCACTGATGAAATGTTAGATGATTTTCACTTCTTAGGTGAAGAAAAAGCATATGAAATCGTTGTAACAAATACAAATGAGCTCGCTAATAAAATTGAAAAAGTGGTTCCTATAAAAGATAAACTATTTACGCCAAGAATGGATGGGGCTAATGAAGAAATTCGTGAGTTGAGTTATTCTAATGCGAAAAAACTATATGGTGAAGATTTACCACAAATTGTTATAGATCGCCTTGAAAAGGAATTAGATAGTATTATTGGTAATGGCTTTTCTGTTATTTACCTCATATCTCAACGTTTGGTGAAGAAATCGCTAGATGATGGTTATTTAGTTGGATCGCGTGGTTCAGTTGGTTCTAGTTTCGTAGCAACAATGACTGAAATTACAGAAGTTAATCCGCTTCCACCACACTACATTTGTTCACATTGTAAGACAAGTGAGTTCTTTGATGATGGTTCGGTTGGATCTGGATTCGATTTACCAGATAAAAAATGTCCTACTTGTGGTAATGAATTAATTAAAGAAGGACAAGATATCCCTTTTGAGACATTCCTTGGATTTAAAGGAGATAAAGTTCCAGATATTGATTTGAACTTTAGTGGTGAATATCAACCTAACGCTCATAATTACACAAAAGTATTGTTTGGTGAAGATAAAGTATTTCGTGCTGGAACAATAGGTACTGTTGCTGAAAAAACAGCTTTTGGTTTCGTAAAAGGTTACTTAAATGATCAAGGTATTCACAAACGTGGTGCTGAAATTGATCGGTTGGTTAAAGGTTGTACAGGGGTCAAACGTACAACTGGTCAACATCCTGGAGGAATCATTGTTGTACCGGATTACATGGATATTTATGATTTTACACCGATTCAATTCCCAGCAGACGACCAAAGTGCAGCGTGGATGACAACCCATTTCGACTTCCATTCAATACACGATAATGTCTTAAAATTAGATATATTAGGACATGATGACCCAACGATGATTCGTATGTTACAAGACTTATCAGGAATTGACCCCAAAACTATACCAGTAGATGATAAAGAAACAATGCAAATATTTAGTGGTCCTGAGAGTTTAGGTGTTACAGAAGACGAAATATTATGTAAGACAGGTACATTTGGTGTACCAGAATTTGGTACTGGATTTGTACGTCAAATGCTTGAAGATACTAAGCCAACGACATTCTCAGAATTAGTTCAAATTTCAGGTTTATCTCATGGTACGGACGTTTGGTTAGGTAATGCACAAGAGTTAATTCGTCAAGGGATATGTGACTTATCTAGTGTGATAGGCTGTCGTGATGATATCATGGTATATCTGATGTATGCTGGACTTGAACCGTCAATGGCTTTTAAAACGATGGAATTTGTACGTAAAGGTCGTGGCTTAACAGATGAAATGGTTGAAGCGATGAAGGAAAATAACGTGCCAGATTGGTATTTAGATTCTTGTCGTAAAATTAAATATATGTTCCCTAAAGCTCATGCCGCTGCTTATGTACTGATGGCTGTAAGAATTGCATACTTTAAAGTACATCATCCACTATATTATTATGCAGCATACTTTACCATAAGAGCTTCCGATTTTGACCTTATAACAATGATTAAAGATAAAACGAGTATTCGTAATACAGTTAAAGATATGTATTCACGATATATGGATTTAGGGAAAAAAGAGAAAGATGTATTAACTGTATTAGAAATAATGAATGAAATGGCGCATCGAGGTTTTCGATTGCAACCGATTAGTTTAGAAAAAAGCCAAGCTTTTGACTTCATCATTGAAGGGGATACATTGATTCCTCCATTCATTTCAGTGCCAGGACTTGGAGAAAACGTTGCACAAAGAATTGTTGAAGCGAGAGAAGAGGGACCATTTTTATCCAAAGAAGATTTAAATAAAAAAGCCGGCTTATCTCAAAAGGTTATTGACTATTTAGATGAATTAGGCTCATTGCCAGATTTACCTGACAAGGCACAATTGTCGATATTTGATATGTAAGCATTTCTAATTACTAAATTGATATCATATATGTTCAATCATCTTTATTAGTAACCCTATATCAGTTTGTTTACTTATTAGACTTGTGATATACTAAATATGCGTAAAAAATGATTAACTCAGGCAGAAGAGTGGGCATAAACCCGCTCTTTTCTATTTGCCAAAAAAGGAGGCCTGTATGAGTAAAATTACTGAGCAAGTTGAAGCATTGATTCAACCAGTTTTAAATGATTTGAACTTTGAATTAGTAGACATTGAGTATGTTAAAGAAGGTAAAGACCATTTTTTAAGGATTTCCATTGATAAAGAAGGTGGCGTAGATCTTAATGATTGTACTATAGCTTCAGAAAAAATTAGTGAAGTTATGGATGAAAATGATCCAATACCTGAAATGTATTATCTTGATGTTGCATCGCCAGGGGCAGAAAGACCAATAAAAAAAGAAAAAGATTTTTATAATGCTATCAATCAACCCATTTTTGTATCTCTTTATGCACCAATTGAAGGAGATAAAGAATGGTTAGGTGTTTTAAAATCTGTAAATGATGAATCAATTAATATGGAAGTTAAAGAAAAGGCAAAAACAAAAGAAATTGAAATTCCAAGAAATAAAATAGCAAAAGCACGTCACGCTGTAATGATTTAACGTGATGAGGAGGAAAAAACGTGTCAAGTAATGAATTATTATTAGCTACTGAATATTTAGAAAAGGAAAAGAAAATTCCTAGAGAAGTTTTAATTGATGCAATTGAAGCAGCTTTAATTACTGCGTACAAGAAAAACTATGATAGTGCCAGAAATGTAAGAGTAGAATTAAATATGGACGAAGGTTCATTTAGAGTGATTGCACGTAAAGAAGTCGTAGAAGAAGTGTTTGATGACAGAGATGAAGTTGATTTAAGTACTGCTTTAGTCAAAAATCCTGCCTATGAAGTAGGAGATATTTATGAACAAGATGTAACACCGAAAGACTTCGGACGTGTAGGAGCTCAAGCAGCTAAGCAAGCTGTGATGCAACGACTTAGAGACGCAGAAAGAGAAATTTTATATGATGAATTTATCGATAAAGAAGAAGATATTCTAACAGGTGTGATTGACCGTGTAGACCATCGCTATGTATATGTGAATTTAGGAAGAATTGAAGCTGTGCTGTCAGAAGCTGAAAGAAGTCCTAATGAGAAATATATTCCTAATGAACGTATCAAGGTGTACGTAAATAAAGTTGAACAGACTACAAAAGGTCCACAAATTTACGTATCAAGAAGTCATCCTGGATTACTAAAACGCTTATTCGAACAAGAAGTTCCAGAAATTTATGATGGTACTGTTATTGTTAAATCAGTAGCGCGTGAAGCTGGAGATCGTTCTAAAATTAGCGTGTATTCTGATAATCCTGATATAGATGCTGTTGGCGCATGTGTAGGTTCTAAAGGAGCACGAGTAGAAGCGGTTGTTGAAGAACTTGGTGGCGAAAAAATCGATATCGTCCAATGGGATGAAGATCCGAAAGTATTTGTTCGTAATGCTTTAAGTCCATCACAAGTTTTAGAAGTAATTGTTGATGAAGAGAATCAATCAACTGTAGTTGTAGTTCCTGATTACCAATTATCCTTAGCTATAGGTAAAAGAGGGCAAAACGCACGTTTAGCTGCTAAATTAACAAGTTGGAAGATAGATATTAAATCAGAATCTGATGCCCGAGAAGCTGGAATTTATCCTGTTATTGAATCAGAAGAAGTTGCAGATGAAATTGTTAATTCCGGTGACGAAGATGTTGAGTTTGATAATGTTAACTTGGAAGAGACAAACTTAACTAGTACAGAATTAGCTGCTGAAACTGATGAAGATAAAAAAGATAAAACAGAAGAAGATAATGACACAGAATCATAGGTTGGAGTGATAAATTAATGAGAAAGAAAAAAATTCCAATGAGAAAATGTATTATATCTAATGAAATGCGTCCAAAAAAAGATATGATTCGAGTGGTTATTAATAAAGAAGGCGAAATCTTTGCAGATGCGACAGGAAAAAAACAAGGGCGCGGTGCATATGTGTCTAAAGATGTAGCTTTAGTTGAAAAGGCTCAACAAAGAGAAGTTTTAGAAAAATATTTTAACGCTACTAAAGATACACTTGATCCTGTTTATAAAGAAATAATAAGACTGATTTATAGAGAAGAGATCCCAAAATAATGACTAAAATGAAAATTTTTAATTTGCTTGGTTTAGCTATGAGAGCTGGTAAAATCAAAAGTGGCGAATCGGTCATCTTAAATGAGCTTAAAAAGAATCAAATAAAACTTGTCATATTAGCTAGCGATGCATCTAGTAACACTCTAAAACAAATGAATAATAAATGTAATAGTTACCAAGTGCCATTAAAAGTGTTTGGTACTAGAAATGAATTAGGGTTAGCAATAGGTAAAAGCGATAGAGTTAATATTGGTATAACAGATAATGGTTTTGCAAAAAAATTGTTATCAATGATAGATGAATATGGTAAGGAGTGATTATATGAGTAAAAAAAGAATTTACGAATATGCGAAAGAATTAAATCTAAAGAGTAAAGAGATTATAGATGAGTTAAAAAGTATGAATGTTGAAGTGTCAAATCATATGCAAGCTTTAGAAGAAGAACAAATCAAAGCATTAGATAAAAAATTTAAAGCCTCTCAAGCGAAAGACACTAATAAACAAAATACTCAAAATAATCACCAAAAATCTAATAATAAACAAAATTCTAACGATAAAGAAAAACAACAAAGTAAGAATAATAGTAAACCAACGAAGAAAAAAGAACAAAACAACAAAGGAAAACAGCAAAATAAAAACAATAAAACTAATAAGAATCAAAAAAACAATAAAAATAAAAAGAATAATAAAAATAATAAACCTCAAAATGAGGTAGAAGAAACAAAAGAAATGCCCTCTAAAATCACTTATCAAGAAGGCATAACTGTCGGTGAGTTAGCTGAAAAGCTAAATGTAGAATCAGCTGGTATTATTAAAAAATTGTTCTTACTAGGTATTATGGCTAATATCAATCAATCATTGGATGAAGAAACATTAGAATTAATTGCAGATGACTATGGCGTTGAAATAGAGAAAGAAGTAGTCGTTGATGAAGAAGATTTATCAATTTATTTTGATGATGAGACTGATGATTCTGATGCAATTGAACGTCCAGCAGTTGTTACAATCATGGGCCACGTAGACCATGGTAAAACGACTTTATTAGATTCTATTCGTAACACTAAAGTTACAGAAGGAGAGGCTGGCGGAATCACTCAACATATTGGTGCTTATCAAATTGAAAATTCAGGTAAAAAAATTACGTTCTTAGATACTCCTGGACATGCTGCATTTACGACTATGCGTGCACGTGGTGCTCAAGTTACTGATATTACAATTTTAGTCGTGGCCGCTGAGGATGGTGTGATGCCTCAAACAATTGAAGCTATAAATCACGCTAAAGAAGCAGAAGTACCTACGATTGTTGCAGTAAACAAAATTGATAAACCAACTGCTAACCCTGATCGTGTTATGCAAGAACTCACTGAGTATGGATTAATTCCAGAAGACTGGGGCGGTGACACAATCTTTGTACCACTATCTGCATTGAGTGGAGACGGTATTGATGATTTATTAGAAATGATCGGTTTAGTAGCGGAGGTACAAGAACTTAAAGCTAATCCTAATAAACAAGCTGTAGGTACTGTGATTGAGGCTGAATTAGATAAATCACGAGGTCCAGCTGCATCTTTACTTGTTCAAAATGGTACTTTAAACGTTGGAGATGCAATTGTTGTAGGTAATACTTATGGACGTATACGTGCAATGGTTAATGATTTAGGAAAAAGAATTAAATCTGCCGGTCCTTCAACACCTGTAGAAATTACTGGTATTAACGATGTTCCACTTGCAGGTGATCGTTTTGTTGTATTTGGTGATGAAAAACAAGCACGTCGAATTGGTGAAGCACGTCATGAGGCAAGTGTCATACAGCAACGTCAAGAAAGTAAAAATGTTTCATTAGACAATTTATTTGAGCAAATGAAACAAGGTGAAATGAAAGATTTAAATGTCATCATTAAAGGTGATGTACAAGGTTCAGTTGAAGCATTGGCCGCATCTCTAATGAAAATAGATGTTGAAGGTGTGAATGTACGAATTATTCATACAGCTGTTGGTGCTATCAATGAATCAGATGTTACATTAGCAAATGCATCAAATGGTATTATTATTGGTTTTAATGTACGCCCAGATGCAGGTGCGAAACGTGCGGCTGAAGCTGAAAATGTAGATATGCGATTACACAGAGTTATCTATAATGTTATTGAAGAGATAGAATCAGCTATGAAAGGTTTACTTGACCCAGAATTTGAAGAGCAAGTCATTGGACAAGCTGAAGTGCGTCAAACATTTAAAGTTTCTAAAGTTGGTACAATTGCTGGTAGTTATGTGACTGAAGGTAAAATCACTCGTAACGCTGGTGTACGCGTAATTAGAGATGGTATCGTGTTATTTGAAGGTGAACTTGACACATTAAAACGTTTCAAAGATGATGCTAAAGAAGTAGCTCAAGGCTATGAATGTGGTATTACAATTGAAAAATATAATGATCTCAAAGAAGGAGACATTATTGAAGCGTTTGAAATGGTAGAAATTCAAAGATAATTCATTGGTAAAGAGCTGAAGTGTGTATAGTTGAAATAAGAGAGAAGTAACTAATATGTCAAATAGCAATTCAGCAAATTATTAATTTTATTTCATTTGTACTATTAAACTTGATAATAGTTGAAAGATAAGTAACATAGAAAATATCTATGAATTATAAATACCTTACTGTTTAAATATATAAATAGTGAGGTATTATTTTATGCGAAAAAAAATTACAACTCGAAGAGAAAATAATCTTAGTAGCGGAGCTTTTGATGTAATAAGAAAAATAGTTACTGAAGAGAAAGAGTTACAGAACTTTTCTCAAAATACTATTAGCAATTATAATAAAGTTTTCAATTCATTAAATGAGTATTTTGGAGATGATATTAATCCTTTTGAACTAAGTGAACAAAATGCAAAAGATTTTGTAAAATATTTAAAAGATTCTCATATACACTATTATGATAAAATTCATAAGAAAGGTGTTAAAAGAGGATTAAAACCTAGTACTGTAAATAGTTATATTAAATTATGTAAGTCAATTTATGAAACACTTTTAAATTTAGGATATGTTAAATATAATCCTTTTTATAATATTAAATGTTTAAAAAGACAAAATGAAAAAATTAAAACAGTTCCTACTTCAGACCTTAAAAAATTAATTGAAAGTCTTGATAAAAATTATTATACGGATTTTAGAATGTATGTAGCTATTCATGTATTCCTTGATACTTTTGGAAGAATAGATGAAGTGCTTAATATAACTATTGATGATATTGATTTTGAAAAAAAGACTATTTTCTTTCCTGTTACTAAAAATAATGAAAGCCGATATGTTACTATAAGTAATAAAACTAAGAATTTAATAGTTGAATTAATCGAAGAAACGAGTAATATGAATGAAAATTATCTTTTTATAAGCGTAAATGGTGGTAGATTTACTAATCAAGCTTTTAGAAATCAATTAAAGAAATATTGTAGTCAATTTGATATAAAAACAAATATTACTCCTCATTCTCTTAGACACACCGCTTCAATGTTATTCTTGGAAAATGGAGGTAATATTAGAGTGTTACAAAAAATTTTAGGACATAAGAAATTATCAACTACAGAGATATATGCGCATGTTTCTGAAAATTTAATGTCAATACAAAAAGAAAATTATTCTCCTATGAACCAGATAATCAAAGGAGATAAAAAGTATATTAGGGCAAGAAGTAAAAGATTAAAATAACAGTCATATTTTTAAATATTACAAAACTAATTTATGATAAAATTATTTTTTTAGAATTTCTAAGATAAATAGGAGAAAAATTAAAATATGTATAAGATTTATGTTGATGAAAAAGGTACTCAATATAGTTATAAACAAAATAAAAATGGGAAGGGTATTAGAATGGCTGGCGACAAAATGGAAACATTTATTTGTAATGCCATTGCAATACCTATGATGAAAGAGAATGCTGTTAAATGTGAATTTCTATCTATTGAAAATACATTTATTGAAAAATATTATAGTAATTCTAAAGATACTAAGTATAATGAAGAAATAAAAACTGCATATTTATTTAAAAGAAAAAAATTTAAATATGGATTTAATTCTTCAAATAATAAAGAATTGAGTTATGCAAACCAAATTTTAGATTTATGTTTAAATCATGAGTTAAATATATGTAATGCTTCTGTACATAAAATTGGAACTATAATTTCAACAAGACTTAAAGAATGGATATTAAGAATAAATAAAACACTCAATCATCCCAATGAGTTGCTGTTATTTTATTCATTTACTAAATATCTTCAAAATAATGCATCTAAAGAAGTGTATGATAAATTATTTGATACAAGAATTAATTCTTATAAATTATTAAAAGAAATAAAAACTGACTTGAACAATATTATTAATGAGAATATAGGAAATAAAAGAATGGAAAAACAAGTAATTAATTATAAAGAATTACTTTTTTATATAGAAAAATCAAAAAAATTAAATTTCAACAGTAATTTTACAACTGAATATAAAATGGATTGGCATAAAATAATCTTTCAATTAGAATCATGGTTAAGTAAAAATATGAGTAAAAATTTTACTGAAATTAATAATTCTTATATTTATTTAGATAATGGTTTACCAAAAGAGGAATTTGAAAAATTAAATGTAAAAAATGTTTATGATGGATTGGATTCAAAAGAATATTATGGATTAAGAATAGCAGATTTCATTGCTGTAATAGTCGGTAATTATATTTCCTTACTTTCTGAACAGAGCAAACATGATGAAAATGATTTGACGAAGATAATACGTTTAGACTCTAATTGGTTTAATAGTAGTATTCAACAATTTAAAATAATTAAAAAATTAAGTAGAGTATTATTAGAAGAAAATAGCTCTGTTATTAAACATGATGTATTTTTTGATGATACATTCCATTTTGAACTATATTTAAAATACTATAATACATTTGATAATTATAGTGATTTTCAAAAAAGAAATTCTAATGAGCATAGTGAATATTTCTTTTGTTTTGCGGCAAAACATATGACGGCTAAATATGGTGAAATACAACATAAAGGTATAGAGAATATAGAAAATATAATTTGAAAATCAGTATTATTATAATTTTAATAATATATTTTAAAACGAAATATTTATTTAATTGAAGCGGAACTATATAAGATAATAATAGTATTTAAAGTGGTGAAAATATGAACAAAAATTCTTTTATAAAACCAATTCTAAAATGGGTAGGAGGCAAACGACAATTACTAAGTGAAATAGTACCCTTAATTCCTAAAAACATAAATACTTATGTTGAACCTTTCGTTGGTGGAGGAGCAGTTTTATTTGACATTCAGCCTAATAAAGCTATAATTAACGACTCTAACAGTGAATTAATAAATGTTTATAAAACAATAATGAATAATCCTGATGAGCTTATCGAAGAATTAAAAATACATAAACTAAATAATTCTTCAGATTACTTTTATGAAATTAGAGCTATTGATAGAGAAAAAAATTATAAAAATTATACAACTGTAAATAAAGCTTCACGAATTATTTATTTAAATAAGACTTGTTACAATGGATTATATAGAGTAAATCAGTCTGGTTTTTTTAATACGCCTTATGGTAGATATAAAAATCCAGATATTGTAAATGAAATAACTATCAAAGCTTTATCGAAATATTTTAATGATAATCATATAGAAATATATAATGAAGATTACAGTAATGTTATTTCTAACCTTGATAAAAACGATTTTGTATATTTTGATCCTCCTTATGTGCCTATTAGTACATCGAGCTCATTTACTGGATATACTGAGGGAGGTTTTACGTTAGAAAATCAAAAAGAATTAAAAAATTATTGTGATAAATTAACAGAAAAAGGAGTAAGATTTTTATTATCTAACTCTGATAGTGAATTTATACATGATTTATATTCTGATTATAATATTAAGACTGTTAAAGCGAAAAGATTTATTAATAGTAAAGCTAAGAACAGAGGGGAAATCAACGAGGTGTTAGTTTCGAATTATGAAATCTAAAAAAAAGAATTTAACTTTAGAGTCTTGGACTAAATTATTTGAAAAATACAAAATAACTCAAGAAGTTAATGAAAATAATTATTTTGTTATATCAACAGAAGCAATAAAAGAATATAGAGAACCAAGATTAATGACAAAATTTGATACTAGCCATTTAAGACCTACAATTTTCAAAAAAAATAAGCTAGGTATTTTACCTATTGAAAGAACTAAATATATAATTAGTGATTTTAAACTTTATGAAGAACTTCCAGATATTATCGAAAAAAATAACTTTGATATTATTAAAGTTAACACTGAAATATTAGAATCATTTGAAACAATAGATAAGGAAAATATAAATTCAGAAGCAAATGCTATTAACATTTTATCAATACTAAAAATATTACCTGACTTTTTAGAAACTGAAAGCAATATATATAGTACTTTTAACGGTAGAATGACTTCTCCAAAGTTTAAATTTAAGATTGATAAATATAAAGGAGATTCATTAGATATTAATGTTAATAAAGTTCAAATTGAAATTGATGCTGGGTTCGAAAGCTTAGATTCAGTAATAATCGTTGAAGCAAAAAGAATATTATCAAAAGATTTTATTATTAGACAGTTATATTATCCATTTAGGCATTGGCAAGAAAAAGTAAGAAAACCTATTAGATTAATATTTATGGTATACACAAATGGTTTATATAGACTTTTTGAGTATGAATTTACCGATATTTTTAATTATTCATCAATTAAATTACTACATTATAAAATATATTCTATTGAGGATACTAATATAACTCAAGACGATATATATGATGCTTATATCAATACTAAAGAAGAGTTTACAGATAGTATTGATATTGAAAATAAAATCCCTTTTATTCAAGCTGATTCAATGGAAAGAATAATTTCTATAATGGAATATATTTATGATAATAAAAAAACTAATGAGAATGAAATTTCTGAAATTATGAGTTTTACTCCTAGACAAGCAAATTACTATTTTAATGCTGGCAGATATTTGGAACTTTTTAAAAAGAAAAATAATAAAAATAAAATGGAAATATATTTAACTCCTTTAGCAAGGCAAATTTATAAAATGAAATATAAGGATAAACAATTAGCTATAATTTCCCAGATATTTAAACATAAAATCTTTAGAATTTGTTATGAAAAAATCCTTGAAAATGGAAGAATGATTTCCAAATATGAAATAGCAAAATTATTAACAAAAAATAACATAGTTGAAAAAAGTTCAGTAAGAAGGGCGCAAACTGTTGTAGCTTGGTTTAAGTGGATTTTTAAGTTAACTGAAATATAAATAATGAATAAGATTGCGACAATATTGTTTTATATAGTATATAATATTATAATATATATAGAATGGTATTGTCGCAATTATTAGGAGATGAAACTTTTTGGATTATTATTCTATATATACAGATAGAGATGGTAAAAGAGAAATTAAAGTTCAGCAAGAGAAGTTATTTTTGAACGAAGGAAAAAAATTAACTCTTGCTGAATTGTTTGAATTTTTCGATTATGAAAAATTTAAACAAAGAGAAAATAACAAATCAAGAATATCAGGGAATATGATTAAAGGTCTAATACGTACAGCTAATCAATTTTATGATGACTGTGTGAGAGTTAAAGACTCTAGAGATAAAAGAAAGACTCTATATCAATTAGGAAGATTACATAATCCAGATGGCTCACCAATTAAAAGAGATGATAAACGTAGGCAAATAAGTGAATTTAATCTTACTTTTAGAATATTACTGATTAGTATTTTATATAATAAATCATTCTCAAATAGTTATAAGTCCTCAATGAATTGGCTCAAAGAATTTGGTTTTATTAATAATAAATACGTAAATGATTATTTTGATATTAATAATAGTGATAAAATATATAATAATGAGCATATAATTTTTACAGAGTATAAAGATAATGGTTTTATCTCAAAAAATTCATATACAATATCAAGCAAGGATAAAAATCAAATTTCATCAGAAAATTTAGAAGATAACAGTGAAATTATAAAAAAAACAGAAATGACTAACGAAAAAGGCGTTCAATTAATTAAAACTTACTTTAATAAGATTAATTCTAAAATTTTATACAGTTTAACGGCTTCTCTAAATTTTTTGGAAAAAAATGATTTAATAGAATACAATGCTGAATATAGAGGTAAATTATTGATAAACAATAATAGAGAATTTCCCCAATATGAAGAAAATAAAATATTAAGTGATGAAGAAGTAAAAAAATATAAAGAAGTTAAAGAAAAAGTTAAAAAGCAAATGATAAAAGAAGGAACATATAAATTTTATCAAAATCCAGCATTTATTAGACGTTTCAATGACTCTTTATTTAATGATGGAATATTAACTTCAGGTGGAATTAGATATTTTAAGGATGTATCTCGAGTTTTAAATATAAAAAGTAAAGTTAATTCATCAAGTCTAAATGAATTTTTAAAGGATTATAGAGAATATAAAAAATTGTTACAATTAAATAATGAAAAATTAATAGAATCTTTTAACAAACTTTTAATTTCTTCAGTTATTGAAAGTAATCATAATCAAGCGAAGAGGCTAAGTAAAAAAATTCAAGAAGCAAAATCAAATGGTTTTGGCGACACAACTGATTTATTCATTGATGAACTTCAAGAATTATTAAATATAAAGTTAATGAGTAAAGAAATCAATGATATGTTACCTAAACTTTTAAATAATAGACATTCTAACAATTTAAGAGATAAACTATATGATGTTAAGATTGAGGATGGCTAATTTTTAATTTTTGTGGATTTTTTATAAAAACTAATGTGTACTTTTTGTCTTTATAATTTTAAGATTTTTTTATCAAAAAACTAAGGGGGAATAATAATTTATAGTTTAAATATCTTAGCATTTTAAAGCTAATAAATTTGACAGTATTACTTACTATAAGATAATATTTTAAAATGTAAACAGTAAGGAATGCTTATCTGACAAGTTTTTTCAAGGCTATGAATGTGGTATTACAATTGAAAAATATAATGATCTCAAAGAAGGAGACATTATTGAAGCGTTTGAAATGGTAGAAATTCAAAGATAATTTTTGAAACTTATTGAGAGGCTATATGCTAAGTTAAGTACTTTAAGATATTTCATAAACCTAATATCTTAAAGTAGAGTATGACATACTTTGCTTAACCAACAATCAAATTGAAGATATAAATTTTTGATTTGGAAAAGCTTAATGTTATGCTATCAATACTTTAGTTATGGTCTCTCATTTAGTATTATTTTATTGATTCGTTGTTGATAATTTAATAAAATGAACATCAATAGTTAATCATTAAATCTGATATTTCACATTTATTTGTGAGTAAAGTAAAAATAAAGAGAGGTGAGATGATGAATAATATAAGAGCAGAACGTGTAGGAGAACAAATGAAACAGGAAATCATGGACATTGTTAATAATAAAGTTAAAGACCCTAGAGTTGGTTTTTTAACAATTACTGATGTTGAACTAACCAATGACCTTTCACAAGCAAAGGTATATTTAACAGTGTTAGGGAATGATAAAGAAGTTGATAATACGTTTAAAGCTTTGCATAAAGCAACTGGGTTTATAAAATCTGAACTTGGTTCTCGAATGCGCCTAAGAATTATACCTGAGTTAACATTCGAATATGATGAATCTATCGAATACGGTAATAAGATAGAACGCATGATTCAAGAGTTACACAAAAATGATAAATAATATATTTTATAGTAGGCACAATCATTCATAAAGCATATTTTTGATATTGCCTACTATTTTTATGTAAAACGCTAATTAAAGAATTAAAATATCGTGTTATAATAATACACGTTATTAAAAGTTAAAGGTGTGACAACATGTATAATGGCATACTACCGGTATTTAAGGAACGAGGTTTAACAAGTCACGACGTCGTTTTTAAATTACGTAAAATTTTAAAAATGAAAAAAATTGGTCATACAGGAACATTAGATCCTGAAGTTAATGGTGTGTTACCAATTTGTTTAGGCGATGCGACAAAAGTCAGTGATTATATCATGGAAATGGGAAAAACTTATCACGCTATGATAACGCTAGGAAAGAGTACGACTACTGAAGACCAAACTGGAGATATTTTAGAAACTAGGGCTGTTGATAAGAATGATATTAATGAAGATACGATTGACCAAGTGTTGCAGCAATTTGAGGGGCATATTCAACAAATTCCGCCTATGTATTCTTCTGTTAAAGTAAATGGAAGAAAATTATATGAATATGCGAGAAATAATGAAACTGTCGAACGCCCTAAACGACAAGTTTTTATTAAAGATATACATAGAATATCTGAAGTTACTTTCCAGGAGCAGACATGTCATTTTGAAGTTGAAGTAACATGTGGTAAAGGAACTTATATTAGAACTTTAGCTACAGATATTGGACTTAAACTTGGTTTTCCAGCTCATATGTCACGTCTAACTAGAATTGCTTCTGGCGGTTTTCAATTAGAAAGTAGTTTAACGATTGATCAAATTAAAGAATTACATGAGCATGATTCATTACATAATGAATTGTTTCCTATAGAATATGGCTTAAAAGGTCTGAAATCATTCCAAGTGAAAGATTCAAATTTTAAAAAGAAAATCTGTAACGGTCAAAAATTTCATAAAAAAGTGTTAAGTCAAAATGTTAAAGAACCTTTTATATTTGTCGATAGTAGCACTCAAAAAGTTTTAGCAATATATATAGTTCATCCAGATAAACCTTATGAAATAAAACCTAAAAAAGTTTTTAATTAAAGGAGAAATAATATTATGAAAGTGATAGAAGTTACACATCCCATACAAAGTAATCAATTCATAACTGAAAATGTTGCTATGGCTTTTGGTTTCTTCGATGGTATGCATAGAGGTCACGACAAGGTGTTTCAAGTGCTTGATGAAAAAGCAAAAGAGCATCAACTTAAAAAGGCTGTTATGACGTTTGATCCACACCCCTCAGTCGTATTAAACCCTGAGCGTAAACGTACAACCTATCTTACACCACTTTCAGATAAGTTAGAAATGATAGCAGAACACGGTATAGACTATTGTATCGTTATCAATTTTTCATCAAGATTTGCTAATGTGACATCTGACGATTTCATAAAAAATTATATTATTAATAATCATGTTAAAGAAGTGATTGCAGGGTTTGATTTCACCTTTGGTAAATTTGGAAAAGGAAATATGACGGTACTTCAGGAATCAAAAGCTTTTAATACGACTATTGTAGGAAAACAAGAGATGGATTCTGAAAAAATTTCTACAACTGCAATACGCCAAGCGCTTACAGATGGTCATTTACAGAAAGCAAATGACGAATTAGGGTATATATATAGGATTAAAGGAACTGTAGTACAAGGTGAAAAACGTGGAAGAACAATTGGTTTTCCAACAGCTAATGTGCAACCCAGTGATGATTATGTACTACCAAAAAAAGGTGTTTACGCAGTGAGTATGGAAATTGGTCCAGAGAGTAAATTACATCGTGGTGTAGCTAACGTTGGAGTTAAACCAACATTCCACGATCCAACTAGGGCTGAGTTAGTTATTGAAGTGAATATATTTGATTTTAATGAAAATATTTACGGTGAACGTGTGACTGTGTATTGGCATCACTTTTTAAGACCAGAAGTTAAATTTGATGGTATCGATCCATTAGTTAAACAAATGAATGAAGATAAAGCGCAGGCTAAACATTTATTATCTATTGATTTCGATGATGATATATCATATAATATATAAAGTTGACAGAGATACAAGATTATTCTTATTCTCTAGATATACCTTTTTCTTAGTAGGTCGATTCTCCGACGCCTCACTCAGATTAAGGAGTTAAATTATAATTAAGGAGGAAATTGATAATGGCAATTTCACAACAACGTAAAGATGAATTAATTAAAGAATATCGTGTGCACGAAACTGATACTGGTTCACCAGAAGTCCAAATCGCTGTATTAACTGCAGAAATTACTGCATTAAATGAGCATTTACGTGAACACAAGAAAGACCACCATTCACGTCGTGGTTTATTGAAAATGGTAGGTCGTCGTCGTCACTTATTAAACTACTTACGTAGTAAAGATATTCAACGTTACCGTGAATTAATTAAATCATTAGGTATTCGTCGTTAATCTTAATATAGAATTAGGAAAGCACCATGGATGGTACTTTCCTTTTTTTATTATGTATCATAATAAAAAATATAAAATCAGTTAAATAAATGATATGATATAAATATTAGAATTAAGAGAGGAGATTCATAATGTCTCAAGAGAAGAAAGTTTTTAAAACTGAATGGGCTGGGCGTTCTTTAACTATTGAGACAGGACAATTAGCAAAGCAAGCTAATGGTGCTGTTTTAGTGCGTTATGGAGATACAGTTGTCCTATCAACTGCAACTGCTTCTAAAGAACCTAGAGATGGCGATTTTTTCCCATTAACTGTAAATTACGAAGAAAAAATGTATGCTGCTGGTAAAATACCAGGAGGATTCAAAAAAAGAGAAGGTCGCCCTGGTGATGAAGCAACGTTAACAGCTCGTCTCATTGATAGACCTATTCGTCCACTGTTTCCAAAAGGATATAGACATGACGTACAAATCATGAATATTGTCTTAAGTGCTGATCCAGATTGCTCACCAGAAATGGCAGCAATGATTGGTTCTTCGATGGCGTTAAGTGTTTCAGATATTCCATTCCAAGGTCCCATCGCAGGTGTAAATGTAGGTTATATCGATGGCAAATATGTCATTAATCCTTCCGTCGCTGATAAAGAAATTTCTAGATTAGATTTAGAAGTTGCTGGTCATAAAGATGCGGTAAACATGGTTGAAGCAGGCGCAAGTGAAATTACTGAGAGTGAGATGCTTGAGGCTATTTTCTTCGGACACGAGGAAATCAAACGACTTGTTGCATTCCAACAAGAAATCATCGATCACATTCAACCGATAAAACAAGAATTTGTACCGGTGGAAAGAGACGAAGATTTAGTTGAAAAAGTAAAAAGTTTAACTGAAGATAAAGGACTTAAGGACACGGTTTTAACTTTCGATAAGCAACAACGAGATGAAAACTTAGATGCTCTGAAAGAAGAAGTTGTTGGTCATTTTCTAGATGAAGAAGATCCTGAAAATGAAACGCTTGTTAAAGAAGTTTATGCAATTCTAAATGACTTAATTAAAGAAGAAGTAAGACGTCTAATTGCAGATGAAAAAATACGACCTGATGGACGTAAAGTAGATGAAATAAGACCTCTTGAATCAGAAGTTGGTTTGTTACCAAGAGCTCATGGGTCAGGTTTATTTACTCGTGGTCAGACACAAGCACTTTCAGTTTTAACTTTAGGCGCACTTGGAGATTATCAATTAATTGATGGTTTAGGACCTGAGGTAGAAAAACGTTTTATGCATCATTATAACTTTCCTAATTTCTCTGTAGGAGAAACTGGCCCTGTACGTGCACCTGGTAGACGTGAGATTGGGCATGGTGCGCTTGGTGAAAGAGCATTACGTTACATTATACCTGATACTCAAGATTTCCCTTATACAATTCGTATTGTAAGTGAAGTATTAGAGTCTAACGGTTCATCATCTCAAGCATCGATTTGTGGTTCAACATTAGCATTAATGGATGCCGGTGTACCAATTAAAGCGCCAGTCGCAGGGATTGCAATGGGACTAGTAACGCGTGACGATAGCTATACAATTTTAACTGATATTCAAGGAATGGAAGATGCATTAGGTGATATGGACTTCAAAGTAGCAGGTACTAAAGACGGTATTACTGCGATTCAAATGGATATTAAAATTGATGGTTTAACTCGAGAAGTTATTGAAGAAGCACTAGAACAAGCGCGTCAAGGACGATTAGCTATTATGGATCATATGCTTCACACGATTGAACAACCACGCGAAGAATTAAGTGCTTACGCACCAAAAGTGGTAACTATGAGTATTAATCCAGATAAAATTCGAGACGTGATTGGACCAGGTGGTAAGAAAATCAATGAAATTATCGACGAAACTGGAGTTAAATTAGATATTGAACAAGATGGTACAATCTTTATAGGTGCTGTAGATCAAGCGATGATTAACCGTGCAAAAGAAATTATCGAAGATATTACACGCGAAGCGGAAGTTGGACAAGTATATCATGCTAAAGTAAAACGTATTGAAAAGTATGGTGCTTTCGTTGAATTGTTCCCTGGTAAAGACGCGTTATTACACATTTCTCAAATTTCACAAGAAAGAATTAATAAAGTAGAAGATGTTCTTAAAATTGGAGATACAATTGAAGTGAAAATTACTGAAATCGATAAACAAGGTCGCGTTAATGCGTCACATAAAGTATTAGAGCAATCTAAAAATTAAAATGTATCATATATGAACTTAATGTATTTGTTCTGTAAAAAGCTGCCGACAAAGCTAAATGCTTTGCGAGCAGTTTTTTTATTTTAATATGACTATTCAGTGAGATAAATGTATTTTGTTAGTGATGTTATATGGTGACTGAAAAACATATATTCAATTAAAATCATTTAATAAGTAAAAGTAATATTTAGTATGTACATGCGACAATTGCTTTATTAAATATGATAAAAATATTAATCTTAAAAAATATAATCTCAATAATCAAATGGTATAACAGTGCAATAATAGTGTACATCAAGGTCGTTTTAACTTATAATAAATAGTGAGTTTATATATGGACGGGTCACTATTTATAGGAGGTAACATTTTGAGTTTAATAAAGAAAAAAAATAAAGATATTCGTATTATTCCACTCGGTGGAGTAGGCGAAATCGCTAAAAATATGTACATCGTTGAAGTAGACGATGAAATGTTTATGTTGGATGCAGGATTAATGTTCCCAGAAGATGAAATGCTTGGGGTAGATATCGTTATTCCTGACATTCAATATGTCATTGAAAACAAAGAAAGATTAAAAGGAATATTTCTTACACACGGTCATGAACATGTTATAGGCGCAGTAAGTTATGTGTTAGAACAAATCGATGCACCAGTTTATGGTTCTAAATTGACAATCGCACTTGTTAAAGAAGCAATGAAGGCCCGAAATATTAAAAAGAAAGTACGTTACTATACTGTAAACCATGATTCAATTATGAGATTTAAAAATGTTAACGTGAGTTTCTTTAATACGACACATAGCATTCCTGATAGCTTAGGCGTATGTATTCATACTTCGTATGGTTCTATAGTTTATACTGGAGAGTTTAAGTTTGATCAAAGTTTGCATGGACATTATGCTCCAGACTTGAAACGTATGGCAGAAATTGGTGATGAGGGTGTGTTCGCATTAATCAGTGATTCAACAGAAGCTGAAAAGCCTGGATATAACACGCCTGAAAATATTATTGAACATCACATGTATGATGCTTTTGCCAAGGTTAAAGGTAGACTTATTGTATCATGCTATGCTTCAAACTTCGTTCGTATTCAACAAGTGCTTAACATTGCAAGTCAACTTAATCGTAAAGTGTCATTTTTAGGTCGTTCACTTGAAAGTTCGTTTAACATAGCACGTAAAATGGGATACTTTGATATACCAAAAGATTTATTAATACCTATTAACGAAGTGGAAAATTATCCTAAAAATGAAGTGATTATTATTGCTACAGGTATGCAAGGTGAACCAGTAGAAGCATTAAGTCAAATGGCTCGCAAAAAGCATAAAATTATGAACATAGAAGAAGGAGATTCAATATTCCTAGCAATTACTGCTTCAGCTAATATGGAGGTTATTATTGCAGATACATTAAATGAGTTAGTGCGTGCTGGAGCACATATAATTCCAAACAACAAGAAAATTCATGCGTCAAGTCATGGTTGTATGGAAGAATTGAAAATGATGTTAAATATTATGAAACCTGAATATTTTGTACCTGTTCAAGGTGAATTTAAAATGCAGATTGCACATGCCAAATTAGCAGCAGAAACCGGTGTAGCACCTGAGAAAATTTTCTTAGTTGAAAAAGGCGACGTGATTAGTTATAACGGTAAAGATATGATTTTAAATGAAAAAGTTCAATCAGGTAATATACTTATTGATGGGATTGGCGTTGGTGACGTAGGTAATATCGTATTAAGAGACAGACATCTATTAGCCGAAGACGGTATTTTTATTGCGGTTGTGACATTAGATCCTAAAAATCGACGTATTGCTGCAGGACCTGAAATTCAATCAAGAGGCTTCGTCTATGTTAGAGAAAGTGAAGAACTTTTGAAAGAGGCTGAAGAAAAAGTACGTAAAATTGTAGAGGAAGGTCTTCAAGAAAAACGAATAGAATGGTCAGAAATCAAGCAAAATATGAGAGATCAAATCAGTAAGTTACTATTTGAGAGTACAAAACGCCGTCCAATGATTATTCCAGTCATATCGGAGATCTAATCTTAATAGAATAATATTTAAAGAGGTTGGGACAATTTAGTAAAGCAAAATCATGTTTAATGACTTTGTTCAACAATTAGTTTTTCTTTTAATTATTTATCAGTTTCTAAAATCTTAGAGTTTGGTAAATATGAAAGTGAATCTAAATAATCTAAGTTGTTCTTGCCTCTTTCATCTTATTAAAAATACATATAAGTATATATTCAAATGGGATGAATACTCTAAATATAGTAATGATGAGAGATTAAAAAAGAAGGTGTAGGTATTGCCACAAGCAAAAAAAAGAACATCGACGAAGAGAAAGGGTAATAAAAAAACGAATAAAAAAAAGCAAAATGAAACGCCTTTAAGATATATATTCTCAATAATTGTAGTAATTCTTATTATACTAGGCGCTTTTCAATTAGGAATCATTGGTAGAATGATTGATAGCTTTTTTAATTATCTTTTTGGTATGAGTCGATATTTAACTTATATTTTAGTACTTATTGCAACAATTTTTATAACATACTCTAAGCAAATACCTAGAACTCGACGTAGTATCGGTGCAATAGTTTTACAATTAGCTTTGTTATTTATAGCGCAATTGTATTTTCATTTTTCACATAATATCACTTCTCAAAGAGAGCCTGTACTGTCCTTTGTTTATAAAGCTTATGAACAAACACATTTTCCAAATTTTGGGGGAGGCTTAATAGGTTTTTATTTACTTAAACTATTTATACCTCTCATATCTATTGTAGGTGTAATAATAATTACTATCCTATTACTAGCTTCGAGTTTCATTTTATTACTTAATTTAAGACATAGAGATGTTACAAAAAGTTTATTCGACAACCTCAAGTCATCAAGTAATCATGCATCTGAGTCAATAAAACAAAAAAGAGAACAAAATAAGATTAAAAAAGAAGAAAAAGCCCAATTAAAAGAGGCAAAAATTGAACGAAAAAAACAAAAAAAATCACGTCAGAATAATAATGTCATTAAAGATGTTAGTGATTTTCCAGAGATTTCTCAGTCAGACGATATTCCAATATATGGTCATAATGAGCAAGAAGATAAAAGACCAAATACTGCTAACCAACGTCAAAAACGTGTTTTGGATAATGAACAATTTCAACAATCATTACCAAGTACCAAAAATCAATCAATAAATAATAATCAGCCATCTACAACCGCTGAAAACAATCAACAACAAAGTCAGGCTGAAGGCTCAATATCTGAAGCTGGTGAAGAAGCCAATATTGAGTATACGGTGCCACCTTTATCCTTATTAAAACAGCCTACTAAACAAAAAACTACTTCAAAAGCTGAAGTCCAACGTAAAGGTCAGGTTTTAGAATCTACACTAAAAAACTTTGGAGTTAATGCTAAAGTAACACAAATTAAAATCGGTCCTGCAGTTACGCAATATGAAATTCAACCAGCGCAAGGTGTTAAAGTAAGTAAAATAGTCAATCTCCATAATGACATTGCATTAGCTTTGGCTGCGAAAGATGTACGAATAGAAGCACCTATTCCAGGTCGCTCTGCGGTAGGAATTGAGGTTCCCAATGATAAAATCTCACTTGTCACTCTAAAAGAAGTTTTAGAAGATAAGTTCCCATCTAAGTATAAATTAGAAGTCGGCATTGGTAGAGATATTTCTGGTGATCCAATATCAATTCAATTAAATGAAATGCCTCACTTACTCGTTGCTGGTTCAACAGGAAGCGGTAAATCAGTTTGTATTAATGGTATTATAACGAGTATATTACTCAACACAAAACCGCACGAAGTTAAACTTATGTTAATCGATCCTAAAATGGTAGAGTTAAATGTTTACAATGGTATTCCTCATTTACTTATACCGGTTGTAACAAACCCACATAAAGCGTCTCAAGCTTTAGAAAAAATTGTTTCAGAAATGGAACGTCGTTATGATTTGTTTCAACATTCATCGACACGAAATATTGAAGGATATAACCAATATATACGCAAACAGAATGAAGAACTTGATGAAAAACAACCTGAGTTACCGTATATCGTCGTAATAGTGGATGAATTGGCTGATTTAATGATGGTTGCAGGTAAAGAAGTAGAAAATGCTATCCAACGTATTACTCAAATGGCTAGAGCAGCGGGTATACACTTAATTGTAGCTACTCAAAGACCTTCCGTTGATGTTATTACTGGTATTATTAAAAATAACATTCCATCAAGAATTGCGTTCGCTGTAAGTTCTCAAACTGACTCTAGAACAATAATTGGTGCTGGTGGAGCTGAAAAGCTACTTGGTAAAGGTGATATGCTATATGTTGGTAACGGAGAATCTACTACAACCCGAATTCAAGGTGCTTTTTTAAGTGATCAAGAAGTGCAAGATGTTGTTAATTATGTTGTAGAGCAACAGAAAGCAAATTATGTTAAAGAAATGGAACCAGATGCACCTGTAGATAAATCAGAAATGAAGAGTGAGGATGCTTTATATGATGAAGCTTATTTATTTGTAATAGAAAAGCAAAAAGCTAGTACTTCTTTATTACAACGACAATTTAGAATCGGTTATAATCGAGCTTCAAGGCTCATGGATGATTTGGAACGTAACCAAGTTATTGGTCCACAAAAAGGAAGTAAACCTAGACAAATATTAGTTGATTTAGAAAATGACGAGGTGTAAAAATGTCGGAAATGAGTGCAATCTATAGAGTAAAACAATACATTTTAAATTTAATCAAAGATGGTGAACTAACCAATGGAAGTAAATTACCTAGTAATTTGTCAATTGCGAGAGCATTAAATGTTAAAACAGATGATGTTTATGATGGTATAGATGAGTTGATTACTGAACAAGTAGTAACGGATAATTTTGAAGAGGGGACTAGCGTAAAAGTAAAGCCCCCTTTCTATTACCCGTTAAATAAAATTATTAGTATAGGGACTATGATTAAAGAAGCGGGTTATGAAGCAGGAACAGAATATCTGAATCTTGACGAGCAACCTGCAACTATTTTAGATGCTGAACATTTAGGTATAGAAACAAAAGAACCTATAACAATTATTGAGAGACTAAGGACTGCTAATCATAAGCCTGTCGTATATTGTTTAGACAAAATAGCAAAAACTTATCTAACTTGTACAGATTATCAACAGAGTAGTGGTTCAATGTTAGAAGCTATTAAAGCATCTACAAATCATCAAATCATGCATGCAGAAATGGATTTAGAAGCAATTAGTTACGAACCCCATATCTCTGAAGTGCTTAATGCTTCACCTCACGAAGGGCTTATGTTACTTAAAGTAGTACATTATGACGAAAAGCATCAACCAATTTTGTATTCTTTAAATTATATTAAGAGTAGTTTAGTTAAATTCACTATTACTAAAAGTGAATAAATTGTCATATTAAAACCAGGAGGTTAGATTTTGAAGAGATTCAATCAAGATAACACAAAAGTTCGAGTCAATGTTTTGCCTACCGATAAATTTAAAACAACGACAATTACCTTTAAATTTATGGCACCATTAAACTATAAAACAATTACTTCACGTTCAATTTTAAGTAAAGTATTAGTTCGTGCAACACAACAATGGCCCACCGATAAAACTTTAAATAAACAGTTATCAGAATTGTATGGCGCCTATGTTAATAGTTTTGTTTCTAAGTTTAAAGATAAGCATGTTATTACAATCTCATTAGAAGTAGTTAATGAAAAATTCTTAAAAGATAAAACCCCTTTATTTGAAAAGGGATTAGATACGTTAAAAGAAATAATTTGGAATCCATTAATCAAAGATAGATGCTTTGATCATACATATGTAGCTCAAGAAAAGTCTTTACTTAGCAAAAAACTTGAAGCAATGGAAGATAATAAAGCACAGTATTCATTTCTTCAGTTAATGAATTATATGTTTAAACAAGAACCCTATCGATATATAGCGACAGGTCAATTAGAACAAATTCCACAAGTGACTTCTGAAAGTCTATACGATACATATCTATCCATGGTACAAAATGATGATTGTGCCATATATGTTGTAGGAAATATTAACAAAGAGGAAGTAACGCAACTAATTCTAGATAAGTTTGCAATTAAGCCTTTCTATTTAGAAAATAAAGAAAGTACTGAAATCACACCTTCTTTTGATCAACCGCAATATATAATTGAAAAAGACGATGTTGACCAAGCTAAATTGAATTTGGGATATCGCTTTCCATCTTATTATGGGAAAAGTAATTACTATGCATTTATAGTATTAAATATGATGTTTGGAGGAGATCCTTCCTCAGTACTATTTAATGAAGTCAGAGAAAAGCAAAGTTTGGCATACTCTATACATTCACAAATTGATGGTAAAAACGGATTTTTATTTGTTTTAAGTGGTGTTTCTGCTGAGAAATATGAGCAAGCAAAAGATACTGTCATCAAAGAGTTTGATAAGATAAAAAATGGAGATTTTGATTCTAATAAAATTGAATTAGCTAAAAAAATCATTATTTCCCATAGACACGAAGCATCAGATAGACCTAAAAGTATAATTGAAATACTACATAATCAATTATTATTAAACCGACAGCAAACTGATCAAGATTTTATAAATGCAGTTAATCAAGTGACGAAAAAAGATGTTATTAAATTGGCAAATGAAGCTGTTCTAGATACAATTTATGTACTAACGAAAGGAGACCAACACTGATGAAAACACATCAATATGAACTTATAGATGAGAAAGTTTTCGAACATGAGTTTGATAATGGATTGAAATTATTTATCATTCCTAAGCCTGGTTTTCAAAAAACGTATGTGACCTACACAACACAGTTTGGTTCATTGGACAATCATTTTAAGCCCATAGGTAGTCAGCAATTTGTAAAAGTTCCTGACGGTGTGGCACATTTTTTAGAACATAAATTGTTTGAAAAAGAAGATGAAGATTTATTTACTGCATTTGCCGAAGAGAATGCGCAAGCTAATGCTTTTACAAGCTTTGATCGTACGAGTTATTTATTTAGCGCAACAAGTAATATTGAAAGTAACATTAAACGTCTCCTCAATATGGTAGAAACACCTTATTTTACTGAAGAAACAGTTAATAAAGAAAAAGGGATTATAGCTGAGGAAATTAAAATGTACCAGGAACAACCAGGATATAAATTAATGTTTAATACTTTAAGGGCTATGTATTCCAAGCACCCGATACGGGTGGATATCGCTGGTAGTGTTGAAAGCATTTATGAAATAACAAAAGATGATTTATATCTATGCTATGAGACATTTTATCATCCCTCTAATATGGTGTTGTTTGTGGTAGGCGATGTTAGTCCTCAATCGATAATTAAACTTGTAGAAAAGCATGAAAATCAAAGAAATAAAACTTATCAACCACGTATTGAACGTGCGCAAATTGATGAGCCTAGAGAGATAAATCAACGGTTTGTTTCTGAGAAAATGAAGTTACAGTCACCACGATTGATGCTAGGTTTTAAAAATGAACCATTAGATGAAAGTGCAACTAAATTTGTTCAAAGAGATTTGGAAATGACATTTTTCTACGAATTGGTTTTTGGAGAGGAAACGGAGTTTTATCAACAACTTTTAAATAAAGATTTAATAGATGAAACATTCGGTTATCAATTTGTATTGGAACCGAGCTACAGTTTTTCAATTATTACTAGTGCAACACAACAGCCTGATCTATTTAAACAATTAATAATGGATGAATTAAGAAAATATAAAGGAAACCTTAAAGATCAAGAAGCATTTGATTTGTTGAAAAAGCAATTTATTGGAGAATTCATATCAAGTTTAAATTCTCCAGAATATATTGCTAATCAATATGCAAAACTCTATTTCGAGGGAGTGAGTGTATTTGATATGCTTGATATCGTAGAAAATATTACGTTAGAGAGTGTAAATGAAACTTCCGAATTATTCTTGAACTTTGACCAACTTGTTGATAGTCGTTTGGAGATGGAAAATAGATGAAAGCGCTAGTCATAGGTGGTTCTGGAACAATAGGTCGTGCCATTGTAAAACGACTGCTATTTGAAGGTTATGAAGTTTTCTTACATTATCATTCAGCTCAATATTCTGATTTAAGTAATCAATTTAAAAATAGCAAAGTTACATTTATTCAATGTGATTTAACCAAAGATATAGAGCTCGAAGATTACTTTGGACACATTGACGAGCTAGATTGTCTAATTTATACCAGTGGGACAGCATTATATGGCATGTTACAAGATATGAGTGATTGTGACATCGATAATAGTTATGCATTAAATGTAAGACAATTTATACGTTTGACTCGCTACTTTATTGATATTTTAAGGCAGAGTAACAATGGACGTATCATTGTTATTTCATCAATTTGGGGAGAAACTGGAGCTAGTTTAGAGACAATCTATTCAGCGATGAAAAGTGCTCAAATTGGTTTTGTTAAAGCATTAAGTCAAGAATTAGCTTTAACTTCAGTAACTGTAAATGCTATTACACCAGGTATGGTAAAAGGGAAAATGAGCGATGTATGGTCGAAAGATGAGTTATCGAATATAGTATCAGAGTTACCTCAGCAAAGAATGATTGATCCTTCTGAAGTGGCACATGCTTGTGCATACTTGTGTAGTACTATGTCAAAAAGTATTACGGGTACAGTACATAAAGTGAATGGCGGATGGTATATTTAAATGCTTTGTCAGTAAAAGATAAGTTTCTTGTTTCAATTGTTATAGGAGCAACATTTTAGTAATAATAAAAGAAGTATCTTTTTATTATTGGTGTTATAATATGATAAACAAAGATTTCATGTGCTTCGTTGTTAACAAGGGGTGATCAAGAAATGACTTTTGCAAAAAGGAAAGAGTGGTACTTAGAATATGAGATAACTGTAAATCGTGCTGGCTTACTCGGTGATATTTCAAGTTTGCTTGGAATGCTCGGCATTAGTATTGTTACAATTAATGGTGTTGATCAGGGAAAAAGGGGATTGTTAATTAAAACAGATCAACTAGAAAAGGTCGAAAGGTTCGAACAAATTGTAAAAGAAATTAATGAAATAGAAATTACAAAGTTAAGAGTTCCTGAATTACGAGATAGACTCGCTGTACGACACGGTAGATATATTGAACAAGATGCTGATGATAAAAAGACTTTTAAATTTGAACGAGAAGATTTAGGATTACTTGTTGATTTTTTAGCTGAGTTATTTAAAGTAGAAGGACATAAATTAATCGGAATACGTGGAATGCCTAGAGTTGGTAAAACTGAATCTATTGTAGCTGGAAGTGTTTGTGCACATAAAAGATGGTTATTCATAAGCTCAACTTTAATTAAACAAACAGTAAGGCGTTCACTATTTAAAGGTGAATATGATTCTAATCACGTATATATCATTGATGGTGCGGTAACAGCACGTGAATTGAACCCTGAGCACCAAGAATTGGTGAGAGAGGTTATGACGTTACCCTCAATAAAAGTAGTTGAACATCCAGATTTATTTGTAGAGTCGTGCAATTATAATATGGAAGATTTTGACTATATTATTGAATTGAGAGAAAATGAAGATCAAGAGATTCGATATGAAGAAATGAAGAAACATACGGTTCAAAGCAAGAATAATTTAGATTTTGGAGATCCATTTGGTGGAGGGTTTGGTTTCTTTGAATAATGTCTAGGAGGACTTTGAGTGAAAACGATTGGTGAAGTGTTGAAAAGTAGACGTGAAAGATTGGGTATGACACTAAGTGAATTAGAACAAAGAACTCAGTTAAAGCGTCAAACGTTAATACATATAGAAAATAATGATTTTAATGAACTAGCCAAGAGTGATTATACTGAAGGTTTTATTAGAAAATACGCTAAAGTTGTAAATATCGAACCAAATCAACTTATTGAAGCACATCAAGATGAGATTCCTGAAACACAATATCAAATTGATGATGTGATACAAACATTTTCTAATGGGTATGAACCCCCTTACCGACGTCAATCTAAGGAAGCGTTTCAATTGTTGATGTGGATGGGTTTCATTATTTTAATATCTTTAATCGTTTGGATACTCGCAGTATTAATTATATAAATATATGTTTTAGAAATGAGGATTTAATATGAATATACCGAATCAAATAACGGTATTTAGAGTTATTTTAATACCATTTTTTATTTTATTTGCTTTAGTTGATTTTGGTTTTGGACAAATTTCAATTTTAGGTGGAAATCATATCAGAATTGAAATATTAATTAGTGCTATCATATTTGTGGTTGCATCATTAAGTGATTTTGCTGATGGTTATCTTGCCCGTAAATGGCAATTAGTTACTAATATGGGGAAATTCTTAGATCCACTTGCAGACAAATTATTGGTCGCGAGTGCATTAATTGTTATGGTACAACTTGGTTTTACTAATTCTGTCGTTGCTATCATAATTATTGCTCGAGAATTTGCCGTCACAGGATTACGATTACTACAAATTGAACAGGGGTTTGTAAGTGCTGCAGGACAACTAGGGAAAATAAAAACAGCAGTGACAATGGTTGCAATTATATGGATTTTATTGGGCGATCCTTTCGTACACTATCTACGTTTCCCAATTGGAGTGTGGTTATTATACATTGGAGTATTCTTTACTATTCTTTCAGGTATTGAATATTTTTATAAAGGAAGAGATGTATTTAAACATTCTAAATAAATGTGTAATTAAAAAATTGAGCTTGTATATTTATTTCATATATAAATTACCATATCAATTTGTTATATAATCATACTCTCTAAAATATATACATTTTGATTTAGTTATCTTTGTCAAAGGTTTGTTCCCTATTCTATATGGGGTGCAAACCTTTTATTTTTCGGTTGCTTTAGTGTTGTGACAAAGAAGATAAAACAATTACTATAATTGATTTAATATTTTCACTTTTCAGATGTAATATCGATATACATCTGGTAAATCTTTTATGTAAAATGTAATTTCAGTATGTTATAAAAATAATGTGATGTTATGTTTAAGTTAAATTAGATGACAGTTCAGTGATACATGATTAAACTGCTTCTATAAAGATTCTTATTTTAGATTTATATTACAAAAAAATATATAATGGAATTATTGAAAAGACAATATAAATATCAGGGAGTATATCATTGATGAATATTTCAATTGTAGCTGTTGGCTCTGAATTATTACTAGGTCAAATAGCTAATACAAATGGGCAATATCTTTCAAAACTTTTTAATAGTATTGGTAAAAGTGTAGTAGAACATACAGTTATTGGTGATAACCCTCAAAGGTTAGAATATGTAATAAAGCAATGTCTATCTAGATTTGATACCATTGTTTTAACAGGTGGCTTAGGGCCAACAAAAGATGATTTAACTAAACATACTGTAGCTAAAGTATTAGGAAAAAATCTAGTGACGGATGAAGCATCGTTAAACTTTATCAAAAACTATTTTAAAGAACAAGGTCAAGATATGACCTCTAATAATAAGCAACAAGCATTAGTGATTGAAGATGCCATAGTTTTACCAAATAAACATGGTATGGCTCCTGGTATGCTTGTAGAATTAGGTAAACAAAAAATAATTCTACTACCAGGTCCACCGAAAGAAATGCAACCTATGGCGAAGAATGAATTATTACCTTATCTTATGGATAAAGATGAAGTTATTTTTTCTGAATTACTTAGATTTGCTGGTATAGGAGAGTCGAAATTAGAAACACTATTAATTGATCTTATAGATGAGCAAACTAATCCGACAATCGCACCTCTTGCAGGTACGCATGAAGTATATGTTAGATTAACAGCCAATGCTGAAAGTAAGGAACGATGTCAACTGCTTATTAATCCTATTCGAGATGAAATTTTAAATAGGATTGGTACTTATTATTTTGGGTCAGACGAAGTTAGCATTGAAGAATCGGTTATAAATAGTGCAAAACAGAATTTTGCTATTTATGACGGTGTAACTAATGGAGCTTTGTTTACTCGATTAAAAAATGCTGACAATAAAAATCTAGTTAAAGGTATGCTACCACATTCTAACCAATTTATTGATGTGACTTCTGAGTTTAATACCGTTTTATTCAATGCTGCTCAATATGTCAGGGATTTGTACCAAACAGATTTGGGTATTGTACTTTTAAATAAAGATAATATTGTATATTTAGGAATTTATGATGGAAATAATTTCGATATCGAAACATTTAAGATGTCTCAAAGTCGTAATTTATTGAGAAGCAGAAGTCAAAATTATGCGATGATTAGATTATTAAATTGGTTTAATAAATAGTATATTTTAAATTTTTGTAAAAAATATAAGTACGTTTGTTCGTTTTTGTGTCGGCTATTACACGATAAATACGAACAAATATTCGCAAAAGACTTGTGTTTTGCTTAAAATGCTTGTATAGTAAGTATAAGATATTATACAGATAACTTTCTGTAGTAGGAGGTCTCGTTTTGGATAATGAACGTCAAAAAGCTTTAGATACAGTCATTAAAAACATGGAAAAATCTTTTGGTAAAGGTGCCGTTATGAAGTTAGGCGATAATAAAGGTCGCAGAGTATCAAGTACTTCAAGTGGTTCTGTTACAGTTGATAATGCATTAGGGGTTGGAGGTTATCCTAAAGGAAGAATTATCGAAATATATGGACCTGAAAGTTCAGGTAAGACGACAGTAGCTTTACATGCTATCGCCGAAGTACAAAAAAACGGTGGTGTAGCAGCATTTATCGATGCCGAACATGCTCTCGATCCAGTATATGCACAAGCATTAGGTGTAGATATTGATAATTTATACTTATCTCAACCTGATCATGGTGAACAAGGTCTTGAAATCGCCGAAGCTTTTGTTCGTAGTGGTGCTGTGGACATTGTTGTTGTCGATTCAGTAGCAGCATTAACACCTAAAGCTGAAATTGAAGGTGAAATGGGAGATACTCATGTTGGTTTACAAGCAAGATTAATGTCTCAAGCATTAAGAAAGTTATCAGGGGCTATTTCTAAATCTAATACTACAGCTATATTTATTAACCAAATTCGTGAAAAGGTCGGTGTGATGTTCGGGAATCCTGAAACAACGCCCGGTGGTAGAGCCCTAAAATTCTATAGTTCTGTACGTTTAGAGGTAAGAAGAGCAGAGCAGTTAAAACAAGGTCAAGATATTGTAGGTAACAGAACCAAAATAAAAGTTGTAAAAAATAAAGTTGCACCTCCATTTAGAGTTGCAGAAGTAGATATTATGTATGGTCAAGGTATCTCTAAGGAAGGAGAGCTCATTGATTTAGGTGTAGAGAATGATATCGTTGATAAATCAGGTGCTTGGTATTCTTATAATGGAGATAGAATGGGCCAAGGTAAAGAAAACGTCAAAAATTATCTTAAGGAAAATCCACAAATCAAAGAAGAAATTGACCGTAAGTTACGTGAAAAGTTAGGTATTTTCGATGGTGATGTGGATGAAAATGAGAATGAAGACGATTCACCAAAAACTTTATTTGATGAATAGTTTTTTAGTTGACTAATTAAAAGGATGGCTTATTTAGCCATCTTTTTTTGTAGTTTTTGATTTGTTCTTTAAAAAAAGCAATTTAAAATGAGTGTAGTGCAATTTCATATCTTGACACATATCTGTCGATAAACGTACAATTAGTATGTATGATTCTTATATAATTTCATATAATCATATTGATTTTGATATACAAAGCAAACCCTAGATAAAGGAGGTGTTTATGTGAATTTATTAAGCCTCCTACTCATTTTGCTGGGGATTATTCTAGGCGTTGTTGTAGGGTATATTGTTGCCCGAAATTTATTACACCAAAAACAAGTTCAAGCAAGACAAACTGCCGATGATATTGTTAGCTATGCTAATAAAGAAGCAGACAATATTAAAAAAGAAAAATTACTTGAGGCAAAAGAAGAGAACCAAATTTTAAAAGAACAAGCTGAGAATGAACTGCGTGAAAGACGTGGTGAACTTCAAAGACAAGAAACCCGACTTCTTCAAAAAGAAGAAAATTTGGATCGGAAATCTGATCTTTTAGATAAAAAAGATGAGATTTTGGAACAAAAAGAATCAAAACTTGAAGAAAGACAACAACAAGTAGATGCAAAAGAGAGTAGTGTTCAAACATTAATAATGAAGCATGAACAAGAATTAGAACGCATCTCCGGTCTCACTCAAGAAGAAGCTGTGAAAGAACAGCTTCAAAGAGTTGAAGAAGAACTGTCACAAGATATTGCAATACTTGTTAAAGAAAAAGAAAAAGAAGCGAAAGAAAAAGTTGATAAGACAGCTAAAGAATTACTTGCTACAACTGTACAAAGATTAGCAGCCGAACATACAACTGAATCAACTGTTTCAGTCGTAAATCTGCCTAACGATGAAATGAAAGGTCGTATCATAGGTAGAGAAGGTAGAAATATACGCACATTAGAAACACTTACTGGCATAGATTTAATTATTGATGACACACCAGAAGCAGTTATTTTATCAGGTTTTGACCCAATTAGACGTGAAATTGCTAGAACTGCACTAGTTAATTTGGTTTCTGATGGACGTATTCATCCTGGACGTATTGAAGATATGGTCGAAAAAGCTAGAAAGGAAGTAGACGATATCATTAGAGATGCTGGAGAACAAGCTACCTTTGAAATAAATGTACACAATATGCATCCTGATTTAGTGAAAATTTTGGGTCGATTAAATTATCGAACTAGTTATGGTCAGAATGTACTTAAACATTCAATTGAAGTTGCCCACCTTTCAGGTATGCTTGCAGCAGAATTAGGAGAGGATGTTACTTTAGCTAAACGTGCTGGATTATTACATGATGTTGGTAAAGCCATTGATCATGAAGTTGAAGGTAGTCACGTAGAAATAGGTGTTGAATTAGCTAAGAAATATAATGAAAATAACATAATTATTAATGCTATTCACTCACATCATGGTGATGTTGAACCAACCTCTATCATTTCTATTTTAGTTGCAGCAGCTGATGCATTATCAGCAGCGCGACCAGGTGCACGTAAAGAGACACTTGAAAATTATATTAGAAGACTTGAGAGACTCGAAACGTTATCTGAAAGTTATGATGGGGTAGAAAAAGCATTTGCTATACAAGCTGGTAGAGAGATTCGTGTAGTCGTCTCACCTGAAGAAATTGATGATTTAAAATCATATAGATTGGCAAGAGATATTAAGAACCAAATTGAAGAAGAGTTACAATATCCTGGACATATCAAAGTGACAGTTGTTCGAGAGACTAGAGCAATAGAATATGCTAAATAATTCCATAAGCCACTGACCGTATTTACGGCCAGTGGCTTATTAAATATAATATAAAAAACCGAGCGTATAAACGCTCGGATATAATGATTTATTTTAATTGTAAATCAACTTCATTTATTTCTTTTAAAATTTCAGCTGTATCATAGCAATTTGTAGCGATATTTGCATATTTCTCTGCTAAACGATAAGCATTAATGTATAAAATTAAACTTTCTTTAGCGATATCTTCAGCGTCATCAGATTTGGCTGGATTTGAAGTTACAACTAATTCAGCAAATTTTTCAGGATCAATATTAATAGACATGAATGAATAAACAACTCCTATATTTTTATTAGTTTCATATTAACACAATACTTAAATACAAAAAAGTAAAGTCTTTTAATTTTCAGAATAATTAATTTGTTAATGAGACTTTTATTATAGTACAGTATCCATTAAACTTAATTTATGAGAGGATGAACAGAGAATGAGAATATTGTTTATAGGTGACATCGTTGGTAAAGTGGGCAGGAAAATGATTACTACTTATTTACCTAAAATTAAACAAACTTATCACCCAACAGTTTCTATAGTAAACGCTGAAAATGCCGCACACGGTAAAGGATTAACAGAAAAAATTTACAAACAACTTTTGAGAGAAGGCGTGGATTTCATGACTATGGGTAATCATACATATGGTCAAAGAGAAATTTACGATTTTATTGATGATGCTCATCGAATGGTGAGACCTGCAAATTTTCCTGATGAAGCTCCAGGAACAGGTATGAGAATAATAAAAATTAACGATATTAAATTGGCTATTATTAATTTACAAGGCCGTTCATTTATGCAAGACATTGATGATCCATTTAAAAAGGCTGACCAGCTAATCGAAGAAGCTCAAAAATCTACACCATATATATTTGTAGATTTTCATGCTGAAACTACATCTGAAAAAAATGCTATGGGTTGGTATTTAGATGGTAGAGTGAGCGCTGTTGTTGGTACTCACACACATATTCAAACTTCTGATGATCGTATATTACCTCATGGCACAGGATATATCACAGATGTCGGGATGACAGGTTATTACGATGGTATTTTAGGTATCAATAGAGATGAAGTTATTCAACGTTTTATTACTAGTTTGCCACAAAGGCATGTTGTTCCAGATGATGGGCGAGGCGTATTATCAGGAGTTATCATAGATTTAGATAAAGAAGGTAAAACGACTCAAATAAAAAGACTGTTAATAAATGAGGACCATCCTTTCCAAATTTAAAGGGATATAGTCCATTAGTATGAATTTAAACTTGTACCACTGTTGAAATAGTAAAACGGTGGTTTATTTTGTTATCATAGAGTATGAATTAATACCACAGGAGGCATGTGATATGAAATCACAAATATCATGGAAAGTGGGCGGTCAGCAAGGCGAAGGTATTGAATCTACCGGTGAAATCTTTGCTACTGCGATGAATAGAAAAGGTTATTTTTTGTATGGATATAGACACTTTTCTAGTCGTATAAAAGGTGGCCATACTAATAATAAGATAAGAGTTTCAAAATCGCCTGTGCATGCGATTAGTGATGATTTGGATATACTCATTGCTTTTGACCAGGAAACGATTGAATTAAATCATCATGAAATGAGAGAAGATAGTATTATAATTGCGGATTCTAAAGCAAAACCCCAAAAGCCAGAGAACTGTGTGGCTCAATTAATTGAGTTACCATTCACTAGCACGGCAAAGGAACTTGGAACAGCATTAATGAAGAATATGGTGGCAATTGGTGCGACATCTGCACTGATGGATTTAAATACATCAACTTTTGAAACTTTAATCGATAACATGTTTTCAAAAAAAGGTAATAAAGTCGTTGATATGAATATACAAGCCCTTAATATGGGTTATGATTTAATGAAGCAACAAGTTACCAACGTTAATGGAGACTTTACATTAGAGAATGGTAGCGGTCATCCTCATTTATATATGATAGGTAATGACGCAATCGGATTAGGAGCAATAGCAGCTGGATCAAGATTTATGTCCGCTTATCCAATTACGCCAGCTTCTGAAATTATGGAATACATGATTGCCAATCTACCTAAAGTTGATGGTACTGTTGTTCAAACTGAAGATGAAATAGCAGCAGCAACGATGGCGATTGGAGCTAACTATGCTGGCGTACGAGGCTTTACAGCGAGTGCGGGTCCAGGTCTTTCTTTAATGATGGAATCTATTGGATTGTCTGGTATGACTGAAACGCCATTAGTCATTATTAATACTCAAAGAGGTGGTCCTTCTACTGGCTTACCAACAAAGCAAGAACAATCAGATTTAATGCAAATGATTTATGGTACCCATGGTGATATTCCGAAAATTGTCGTTGCTCCTACAGATGCTGAAGATGCGTTTTATCTTACTATGGAAGCATTTAATTTAGCTGAAGAATACCAATGTCCAGTCATTCTGTTAAGTGATTTACAATTATCATTAGGAAAACAAACTGTTAAAACACTCGATTATAATAAAATCGATATTCGTCGTGGAGAAATAATACAGTCAGATATCGAGAGAGCTGAAGATGATAAAGCATACTTTAAAAGATATGCATTAACAGCTAGTGGCGTATCACCACGACCAATACCAGGTGTTAAAGGTGGTATACATCATGTAACAGGTGTTGAACATAATGAAGAAGGGAAGCCAAGTGAGGCGCCTATGAATCGTCAGAATCAGATGGAAAAACGAATGCGCAAAACTGAAAGCTTGGTTATCAATAATCCTGTGTTACTCAATGAACATGAAGACGAAGCAGATATACTGTATATAGGATTTATATCTACTAAAGGTGCTATTGGAGAAGGTGCAGAAAGACTAGAACGACATGGTGTAAAAGTGAATACGATGCATATTCGACAATTACATCCTTTCCCTAAAGATATTGTTCAACAAGCTATTAATAAAGCTTCGAAAGTAATAGTTGCAGAACATAATTATCAAGGACAATTATCAAGTATTTTAAAAATGAACACACAAGTTAATGATAAATTAGTTAATCAAACAAAATACGATGGGAAACCTTTCTTACCTTATGAAATTGAAGAAAAAGGTTTGGAAATTGCTAAAGAGTTAAAGGAGTTGGTGTAATTGGCTACATTTAAAGATTTTAGAAATAATGTGAAGCCAAACTGGTGCCCTGGTTGCGGTGACTTTTCAGTTCAAGCTGCTATACAAAAAGCGACAGCGAATATTGGTTTAGAACCAGAAGATGTAGCAATCATTACAGGGATTGGTTGTTCTGGTAGACTATCAGGTTATATTAATTCTTATGGCGTACACTCTATTCATGGACGTGCATTGCCTCTAGCACAAGGCGTTAAAATGGCAAACAAAGATTTAACAGTTATCGCTTCTGGTGGTGATGGAGACGGCTATGCAATAGGAATGGGACATACTATTCATGCTCTTAGACGTAATATGAATATGACGTATATTGTCATGGACAATCAAATATATGGATTAACTAAAGGACAAACATCACCTTCCTCAGCTAAAGGATTTGTAACTAAATCAACACCTAAAGGAAATATAGAAAAGAATGTAGCTCCATTGGAATTGGCACTGTCCTCTGGTGCAACTTTTGTAGCACAAGGATTCTCAAGTGATATAAAGGCATTAACTAAAATGATTGAAGATGCGATTCATCATGATGGTTTTTCTTTTGTTAATGTTTTCTCACCTTGTGTTACTTACAATAAAGTGAATACTTATGACTGGTTTAAAGAACATTTAACAAGTATCGATGATATTGAGGGCTATGACATCACAGATAAACAACTTGCTATGAAAACTGTGCTGGATCATGAGTCACTGGTTAAAGGTATCGTTTATCAAGATACAACAACACCTTCTTATGAATCGCAAATTTCAGAACTAGAACATGAGGCGTTAGCTAAAAGAGATATTCATATTACAGAAGAAACTTTCAACGATTTAACTGCACAATTTTTATAAAGGATACTCATTCATAGTAACTAGAATTGCGTCAAAATAAGTAGGTAAAATAAAAACGAAGGTGTACTTGATACATCATGACTATCTAATTTTACTGTAATTTCTTATCTAATAACGTTAATGATTACTATAGAAAATCAAGAAGTACGTTTCAATTTAAAAGTATTAGAGAACATGCATATAAGTAAATAACATATTTAAAGAGTGGGTCAGAATAACATTTTAATTCTGCTCACTCTTATTTTATCTCTATGTTGCTTGTCAAAAGCACTACGATTCAATAATGTAATTCTCATTTAACGTTTTTTACATGATTAATCACCCATCTCATCTAAAAGTAAATAATATAAGAATGACATAATTTATTCCAAATTATTTTAAAAATATAGATAAAGTATTTAACAAATGAAATTTTACTCAGAGTTATTATTAAATACATAAATAATGTGAACAGTTAAACGCACAGTCCTAATCAATGCAATAAGTTTGTTTTTTTAATAAATATGTAAAAGATTTTGTAAAAAGATTTTAAGAATATGAATTTTGGGAATAATAAAAATATAAGATGATTTTTCGGAGGTTAATATGGACAAATTTAAATCTATGACAGAATTAAAAGAATTGACTAAAGAAGGAAAAGATTGGGAAATAGAGTGTGAAAATCGTTCTAGCATAGTCACTATATTAGCATTACATGGCGGTGGAATTGAACCTGCCACAACTGAATTAGCCTATACAATTGCACATTGTGGCGACTATAACTATTTTTCCTTTAAAGGTATGAGAAGTAAGGGGAATAATGAGTTACATGTGACTTCCACACATTATGATGACCAAATTGCATTAGATTTAGTGAGAGGTAGCCAAAGAACTGTAGCCATCCATGGTTGTGAAGGTAATGAAAGTGTGGCTTATATAGGAGGTAGTGATGACAGACTAATTGAGTTAATCACCGAATCTCTTGAAGATATAGGAATTAGCGTGCGAGAAGCACCACATCATATTTCTGGAACTCAAGAAAATAATATTGTTAATATGACTCAAACCCAAGGAGGAGTGCAATTAGAACTGACAGCTCAGTTAAGAAAGGAGCTATTTAAAAATAGAAAAAGTTCACGCAAAAACCGTGAAAATAAAGATAATTGGGATGATTTAATGTACGACTTTGCTGATGCAATGAAAAAAGCTATAGAACGTGCATAATTAAATTCTAACGCATGTTAAAATAATATTATAAAACTTAATTGGAGAGATGAAGCATGCAAGATACATTAATGAGTATTCAAATTATTCCAAAAACACCGAACAACAACGATGTTATTCCATATGTTGATGAGGCAATTAAAATTATTGATGATTCAGGTTTGCATTTTAGAGTGGGACCGTTAGAAACAACAGTTCAAGGTGAAATGAGTGAATGTCTTATTTTAATTCAAAAATTAAATGATAGAATGGTTGAATTAGAATGTCCAAGTATTATTAGTCAAGTTAAGTTTTATCACGTACCTGAAGGAATAGAAATTGAGACGCTTACAGGAAAATACGACTAAGTTTAAATTAGAATAATATTTCTTATCTTATTTATTTAAGAGCCTAACATGCCATAGTGTTTAAGGCTCTTAAAATTTTGTATGAAAATATTGGTATGCTATAGACGCCATACATTATCACACTGAAAATATGATATAAAAGACTTTTATCAACTGATTTATTATAAATAAATGGTGTCTAAATAAACATTTAGATATGATTTACATTAATTACAGTAATAAAAGGCTAATAAGTTAATTATCAAAGATAGATGTAACATCATATACATGTCTTTTTGCACTTTGACTATAAATTTAATATAATGAAATAATGATTATGGGCATATAGAAAGGATTTTCAAAGTGAATGAAGAGCAAAGAAAGGCTGGAACGATAAATATTCTAGCTGAACGTGATCGTAAAGCTGAGAAAGATTATAGTAAATACTTTGAACAAGTGTATCAGCCACCTAGCTTAAAAGAAGCTAAAAAAAGAGGAAAACAAGAAGTTCAATATAACAGAGATTTTCATATAGATGAAAAATACAAAGGTATGGGTAAAGGTCGCACTTTTTTAATTAAAACATATGGATGTCAAATGAATGCACATGACACTGAAGTTATGGCAGGAATATTAAATGCATTAGGATATAGTGCTACTTCGGATATTAATGAAGCGGATGTGATTTTAATTAATACATGCGCCATTAGAGAAAATGCTGAAAATAAAGTCTTTAGTGAAATAGGAAATTTAAAACATTTAAAAAAAGAACGCCCAGATTGTTTAATTGGGGTGTGTGGTTGCATGTCTCAAGAAGAATCAGTCGTAAATAAAATATTAAAATCTTATCAAAATGTAGATATGGTTTTTGGGACACACAACATTCATCATTTACCTGAGATTTTAGAAGAGGCATATTTATCTAAAGCGATGGTAGTTGAAGTATGGTCTAAAGAGGGAGACATCATCGAAAATTTACCTAAAGTGCGTGACGGTCACATTAAAGCTTGGGTTAATATTATGTATGGTTGCGATAAGTTTTGTACTTATTGTATTGTTCCATTTACTAGAGGAAAAGAACGTAGTCGTCGTCCAGAGGACATCATTGATGAGGTTAGAGAATTAGCAAGAGAAGGTTATCAAGAAATTACCTTATTAGGTCAAAATGTAAATTCATATGGTAAAGATATCGAAGGTCTGGATTATGAATTAGGTGACTTATTGGAAGATATTTCTAAAATTGATATACCTCGTGTTCGTTTTACAACAAGTCATCCTTGGGACTTTACAGATCGAATGATTGAAGTTATAGCTAAAGGTGGGAACATAGTACCGCATATCCATTTGCCGGTACAATCAGGTAATAACCAAGTATTAAAGATAATGGGGCGTAAATATACAAGAGAGAGTTATCTTGATTTAGTTTCAAGAATAAAGGAAGCTATCCCTAACGTAGCTCTAACTACTGATATCATAGTAGGTTATCCAAATGAAACTGAAGAACAATTTGAAGAAACATTATCATTATATGATGACGTTCAATTTGAGCATGCATACACATATTTATATTCACAAAGAGATGGAACACCAGCAGCTAAAATGAAGGATAACGTACCTTTAGAAGTGAAAAAAGAACGTTTGCAAAGGCTTAATAAGAAGGTTGGAATATATTCTCAACAAGCAATGAGTCAGTATGAAGGTAAGATTGTTACGGTATTATGTGAAGGTTCTAGTAAAAAAGATGAGAATGTTCTAGCAGGCTATACTGATAAAAATAAACTTGTGAATTTTAAAGGACCAAGAGAGAGCATTGGTAAACTCGTTGATGTCAAAATTGACGAGGCAAAACAATATTCTTTAAATGGAACATTTATACAAGAACATCAACGTTCAATGGTGACACAATAATATGTATAGTGAAAAAGAAATCATACGAAAAGTCGAAAGTTTAGCAGAGAAAATTGGAAAACTAGAAGTTGTTCAAGATTATCATAATGTAGAAAAACAAATTCATAATAATCAAGCAATAAAACAAAAGATGAATCGTTTGAAAGCGCAACAAAAACAATCGGTTAATTTTCAAAATTATGGAAAACAAAATGCACTCGAGCAATCTGAAGTTAAAATTCAGAATCTAAAAGATGAAATTAATGAATTACCTATTGTTGAAGAATTTCGTTCAGCACAATATGAGGCGAATGATTTACTACAAATGATGGTCAAAACAATGGAAGATAGACTCAATGAATATAATAAAAAAGAACACAATGAATAATTATTTTAGAGGAGTTAAGTACAATGAATATTAGAAAGTTGACCATCACAGCATTCTTAATAGCTATTAATGTCGTGTTAAGTAGTTTAATTGTCATTCCTTTAGGTCCAATTAAAGCCGCACCCGTTCAACATTTTGTAAATGTATTATGTGCTGTATTTGTTGGACCATGGTATGGTTTAGCGCAAGCTTTTATTTCTTCTGTACTACGAATTTCATTTGGAACTGGAAGCGCATTTGCTTTTCCAGGAAGTATGATAGGTGTCTTACTTTCCAGTCTGTTTTATATGTATAGGAAGCATATTTTTATGGCTTCAGTTGGTGAAGTATTAGGGACTGGTGTTATTGGTAGTTTAATGTGTATACCTTTAGCATGGTTTTTAGGACTTCAAGATTTCTTTATTAAACCATTAATGCTTATGTTCATAGTATCAAGTTTTATTGGGGCTTTAATTAGTTATATATTGCTTATTATTTTGAAAAGAAGAGGTTTACTAGATAGATTTAACAAAAATTAATATTTATTTGAAGTACGCTTGATGAATAGGGGATTATAAGTGAAATGTTGATATCTGTTCATATGAAAGCGTACTTTTTGTATCTATTACACAAAAGCGTTTCAAAAACATATATGTTAAAATGAATGAGTTAAAAACCATAAATTTATACATATAATATAAATAAAGATATAAGAATAAGGGTTGTGAAAATAGAAATGGCTAACATTACACCAATGATGCAACAATATTTAAAGATAAAATCTGAATATGATGATTGTTTGCTATTTTTTAGACTCGGAGATTTCTATGAAATGTTCTTTGATGATGCTAAAGAAGCATCAAGAGTACTTGAAATAACATTGACGAAAAGAGATGCTAAAAAAGAAAATCCTATTCCGATGTGTGGCGTACCATATCATTCTGCTGATAATTACATTGAAACATTGATTAATAATGGGTATAAGGTCGCTATATGTGAACAAATGGAAGATCCAAAGCAAACAAAAGGAATGGTTAGAAGAGAAGTTGTAAGAATCATCACACCAGGAACTGTTATGGATCAAAATGGTATGGATGAAAAGAAAAATAATTATATTTTAAGTTTTATCGAAAATGAAGAATTTGGATTATGCTATTGTGATGTTTCTACAGGCGAACTCAAAGTAACTCATTTCAAAGATACAGCAACCTTGCTTAATGAGATTACAACAATTAATCCCAATGAAATCGTCATAAAGCAAGCTCTATCTGAAGAATTAAAAAGACAAATCAACATGATAACTGAGACGATTACTGTTCGCGAAGATATATCTGATGAAGATTATGATATGAATCAGTTGACACATCAGTTAATGCATGACACAACTCAATTATTGTTAGATTACATTCATCACACACAAAAGCGAGATTTATCTCATATTGAGGAAGTAATTGAATATGCTGCAGTTGATTATATGAAGATGGATTATTATGCGAAGCGAAATTTAGAGCTGACAGAGAGCATACGATTAAAATCAAAAAAAGGGACTTTGTTATGGTTAATGGATGAGACAAAAACACCGATGGGTGCTAGACGTTTAAAGCAGTGGATTGATCGTCCATTAATTAATAAACAACAAATCAACGACAGATTAAATATTGTTGAAGAGTTTATGGACCGTTTTATTGAAAGAGATACATTACGTAATCATTTAAATCAAGTGTATGACATAGAACGACTAGTAGGAAGAGTGAGTTATGGAAACGTAAATGCAAGAGATTTAATACAACTTAAGCATTCTATATCCGAAATACCTCACATTAAAGCATTACTCAATGAATTGGGTGCACAAACTACCACGCAATTTAAAGAATTAGAACCTTTAGATGACTTGTTACAAATTTTAGAAGAAAGTTTAGTTGAAGAACCACCTATTTCCATCAAAGATGGAGGATTATTTAAAAATGGCTTCAACGCGCAACTTGATGAATATTTAGAAGCTTCAAAAAATGGTAAAACTTGGCTTGCAGAATTACAAGCTAAGGAACGTGAACGTACAGGTATTAAGTCATTGAAAATTAGTTTTAATAAAGTGTTTGGTTATTTTATTGAAATTACACGTGCAAACTTAAATAATTTTCAACCTGAAGCGTTTGGCTATAATCGAAAACAAACATTATCTAATGCTGAACGATTTATTACGGATGAATTAAAAGAAAAAGAAGATATAATACTTGGTGCTGAAGATAAAGCAGTAGAGTTAGAATATGAATTATTTGTTAAATTACGAGAACACATTAAAACGTACACTGAACGTTTACAAAAGCAAGCGAAAATCATTTCAGAACTTGATTGTTTACAAAGTTTTGCTGAAATTGCTCAAAAATATAATTATGTCAAACCTACATTTAGTGATGATAAAGTTTTACATTTAGAAAACTCAAGACATCCTGTTGTTGAGAGAGTGATGGATTATAATGATTATGTACCTAATGATTGCCATCTTGATGATGAAACGTTTATTTATCTCATTACGGGACCTAATATGTCAGGTAAGTCAACATATATGAGACAAGTTGCTATAATAAGTATCATGGCTCAAATGGGAGCATATGTACCATGTGATTCAGCAACATTACCTATATTTGATCAAATTTTTACTAGGATTGGTGCAGCAGATGACCTTGTATCAGGTAAAAGTACATTTATGGTAGAAATGTTAGAAGCTCAAAAAGCTTTAACTTATGCTACTGAAAATAGTTTAATTATCTTTGACGAAATAGGAAGAGGTACATCTACTTATGATGGTCTTGCGTTAGCGCAAGCGATGATTGAATATGTTGCTCAAACTTCCCATGCTAAGACACTTTTCTCAACACATTATCATGAATTGACATCACTTGATCAAATGCTTAAGTGTTTAAAAAATGTACATGTTGCTGCAAACGAGTATCAAGGTGAACTGATATTTTTGCATAAAGTCAAAGATGGCGCTGTGGATGATAGCTATGGTATTCAAGTGGCAAAATTAGCGGATTTACCTAATGAAGTCATTGATAGAGCGCAAGTTATATTAAATGCATTTGAGCAAAAACCTTCGTATCAACTCTCTCATGAGAATACTGACGATCAACAAACGGTTCCGTCGTATAACGATTTTGGTCGAACAGAAGAAGAGCAATCAGTTATAGAAACACATACATCAAATCATAATTATGAGCAAGCGACCTTTGATTTATTTGATGGTTACAATCAACAAAGTGAAGTTGAATGTCAAATTCGAGAATTGAATCTATCCAATATGACACCATTGGAAGCCTTAATCAAGCTGAATGAATTACAAAGTCAATTAAAGTAGAAGAGGTGTAAACGATGGGGAAAATAAAAGAACTTGAGACGTCTCTAGCTAATAAAATAGCTGCGGGTGAAGTGGTTGAAAGACCAAGTTCCGTAGTTAAAGAGCTCTTAGAAAATGCAATTGATGCACAAGCGACAGAAATTAATATTGAAGTTGAACAGTCTGGAGTTTCATCAATAAGGGTTGTAGATAATGGCACTGGTATTGCTCAGGAAGATTTAGGGTTAGTATTTCATAGACACGCAACGAGTAAAATAGTCGCAGATGATGATTTGTTCCATATTCGTACTTTAGGTTTTAGGGGAGAAGCTTTAGCTAGTATTTCATCAGTAGCAAAGGTGACATTAAAGACCTGTACTGATAATGAAAATGGACATGAAATATATGCTGAAGATGGTAAAATTATTCATCAAAAACCTGCAAAAGCTAAAAAGGGTACAGATATACAAGTGGATTCATTATTCTACAATACACCTGCTCGATTAAAATATATAAAAAGTTTGTATACCGAACTGGGTAAAATTACGGACATTGTAAATAGAATGGCGATGAGTCATCCCGAAATTAGAATTTCTTTAGTTTCAGATGGTAAAAAACTTTTAAGTACGAATGGCTCAGGAAGAACAAATGAAGTAATGGCTGAAATTTATGGAATGAAAGTAGCAAAGGATTTAGTGCATATTTCGGGTGATACTAGTGATTATCATCTTGAAGGGTTTGTAGCTAAACCTGAGCATTCTAGAAGTAATAAACATTACATTTCTATTTTCATCAATGGTAGATACATCAAAAACTTTGTACTCAATAAAGCAATTTTAGAGGGATATCACACATTGCTTACAATAGGAAGATTTCCTATATGTTACATTAATATCCAAATGGATCCTATTTTGGTTGATGTAAATGTTCATCCAACAAAATTAGAGGTGAGACTTTCTAAAGAAGATCAACTTTATGATCTTATCGTAACCAAAATCAGAGAGGCTTTTAAAGACAAAATCCTCATCCCACAAAACGATTTAAATCACGCGCCCAAAAAGAATAAGGTTTTAGAAACATTTGAACAACAAAAGATTAATTTCGAGAAGCAACAATCACAAATTGGAGAAACATCTGCACCATATGTACATGATCAAAAAGATAAGAATCATGATGTAGAGTCGCATAAGAATAATTTAGATTCAACCTCATCGACAAATAATGAAAGTACGGAAGTTTCTAATGAATTACACAATCACATTGATGATAGTTACTTACAAAGTCAAAAAGAAGTATTGTTTGATATGGAACAAAACACATCTAACGAATATGAGATATTAAATCAGCAATCAAATGATATTAAAGGAACAGTGAGTCAGACACCTCATCGTAGGGTGCCTTATATGGAAATTGTAGGTCAAGTACACGGTACGTATATCATTGCACAAAATGAAAATGGAATGTTTATGATTGACCAACATGCTGCTCAGGAAAGAATTAAATATGAATATTTTAGAGAAAAAATTGGCGAAGTGACCAATGAAGTGCAAAACTTATTAATACCACTTACTTTCCATTTCTCTAAAGATGAACAAATGATTATTGATCAGTACAAAGATGAATTAGATAATGTAGGAGTACATCTTGAACATTTTGGTGGGCATGATTATATTGTAAATAGCTATCCAGTATGGTTTCCGAAAGAAGAAGCGGAAGAAATTATTAAAGATATGATTGAACTTGTCTTAAAACACAAAAGTGTTGATGTGAAGAAAATAAGAGAAGATGCAGCAATCATGATGTCTTGTAAGAAATCAATTAAGGCTAATCACTATTTAAAAAATAATGAAATGGCAGATTTAATTGATCAACTAAGAGAAGCAGAAGATCCTTTTACTTGTCCTCATGGTAGACCGATTATTATCAATTTTTCAAATTATGAATTAGAAAAGTTATTTAAAAGAGTAATGTAGAGGAGTTTTAATTATGAAAGAGAATATTTTGCCAGCTATTAGAAATATGAGAGATTTAGAAAAGTTAATTAAAACAGACTACAAAGCATGTGTTGTGTTAGATATGCATATAGGTCATTTGAAAAGCATTATGGAGTTACTTAAAAGTCATTCGATTGAATGTTATGTACATATCGATTTAATCAAAGGACTCAGTCATGATGAATTTGCTTGTGAGTACATTATTCAACAATATAAACCTAAAGGTATTGTTTCTACAAAAGCTAAGGTCATCAAAAAAGCTAAAATGTTAAATACTTTGACGATATTTAGAGTGTTTATCATAGATAGTCAAGCATTAACAAGAAGTATTGAACTCATTAAAAAAGTAGAGCCTGACTATGTTGAAGTTTTACCTGGTGTTGCAAGTAAAGCAGTGAGTAAAATTCAACAAGAAACATCAGCGTCAGTAATAGCTGGTGGTCTTATCGATGAACAATCGGAAATTAGAGAAGCAATTTCCAATGGCGCTAAGTACGTCACTACAAGTTACGAGAAACTTTGGTAATTTGTATACTGTTAATAAGAATGTATTTAAGTTTGTTAATCAAGGTATTATCACTTTTTCATAGGACGAGTGAATTTGAATACCGAAAGATTAATAACTTAAAGTGCATTCTTTTTTTATGAATAAAAAAGAAGAATGCACTTTTAAAAGAATTGTTAAACCTTTTATTTAGTGCATCAAAAATAAATGCACACTATATCAATAAAAACTTTAATCAAATATGACAATTTTTTTACAAAATTGTTGACAACGCTTACAACGTAATAGTAAACTTATAACAAGTTAAAAAGTTAATATTAGAAGAGAGACGAGGAGATTTCTACAAGTAATATATTTGACGTAGGGGTCTCCCTGTTTTTTGGGAGGAATGTATATGAATGCTTATTTAGCAGAATTTTTAGGTACTGCAATCCTTATTCTTTTTGGTGGTGGCGTTTGTGCAAACGTTAACTTAAAGAGAAGTGCTGGTAACGGTGCAGATTGGATTGTTATTGCATTTGGTTGGGGTTTGGCAGTAACAATGGGCGTTTATGCTGTTGGAACGTTTTCTGGTGCACATTTAAATCCAGCTGTAACAGTTGCTTTAGCCATGGATGGTGGATTTAGCTGGGCGCAAGTACCGGGCTATATTGTTTGTCAAATGCTTGGCGGTATTGTTGGTGGAGTTTTTGTATGGTTAATGTATTTACCACACTGGAAAGTTACAGAAGATCCAGCAGTCAAATTAGGTGTATTTTCAACAGCACCAGCCATTAAAAATTATTTTGCTAACTTTTTAAGTGAGATTATCGGGACTATGGCTTTAACATTAGGAATTTTATTTATCGGGGTTAATAAAATTGCTGATGGTTTAAATCCAATTATTGTTGGTAGTCTTATCATAGCAATTGGTTTAAGCTTAGGAGGTACTACTGGTTACGCTATTAATCCAGCCCGTGACCTAGCACCACGTATTGCACATGCTATTTTGCCAATTCATGGTAAAGGTAAATCTAACTGGTCTTACGCAATTGTACCCGTTCTGGGACCCATGGCAGGTGGTATGTTAGGTGCGATTGTTTACGAAGTGTTTTATAAACAAACATTCAATTTTAGTTGTTTCATTGGTTTAATTGTACTTATATTCACACTTATACTTGGCGTGATACTAAATAAGATATCTCAAAATAAAAACAACGATATTGAATCAATTTATTAACATATGGCATTCGTATATATAACCGTATGATTAACGTGATATGTTCATGAGTGTTGAACAATCACATCGAAAAGTCTATTTAATTATCATTTTAGAATGTATAATTGTTTAGATATTGAATTCATTATTCACTTTTGAAGGAGTCATATACCTATGGAAAAATATATTTTATCAATTGATCAAGGAACTACGAGTTCACGTGCGATACTTTTTAATAAAGAAGGAGAAATTAAAGGTGTTTCTCAAAGAGAATTTAAACAACACTTTCCATATCCAGGCTGGGTAGAACATGATGCTAATGAAATATGGACATCTGTTCTATCAGTTATGGCTGAGTTACTTAATGAAAACAATATTAATGCAAATCAAATTGAAGGTATTGGTATTACAAACCAACGTGAAACGACAGTTGTATGGGATAAAAATACAGGTCGTCCAATCTATCACGCTATCGTTTGGCAATCACGTCAGACACAAGATATTTGTACAAATTTAAAGGAACAGGGTTATGAAGAAACATTTAGAGAAAAAACAGGTTTACTTTTAGACCCGTACTTTGCGGGAACTAAAGTAAAATGGATTCTTGATCATGTTGAAGGTGCTAGAGAAAAAGCTGAAAATGGTGATTTACTCTTCGGAACAATCGATTCATGGTTAGTATGGAAATTGTCAGGACGTACTGCTCATATTACAGATTACACTAATGCAAGTCGTACATTAATGTTTAATATTTATGACCTAAAATGGGATGATGAGTTGTTAGAACTTTTAAATATTCCTAAACAAATGTTACCTGAAGTTAAAGAATCAAGTGAAATTTACGGGAAAACTATCGACTATCACTTCTTTGGTCAAGAAGTACCTATTGCTGGTATTGCCGGTGACCAACAAGCAGCATTATTTGGTCAAGCATGTTTTGACCGTGGTGATGTAAAAAATACATACGGCACAGGTGGATTTATGCTAATGAATACTGGTGAAGAAGCAGTTAAGTCAGAAAGTGGCTTGTTAACAACCATTGCATACGGTTTAGATGGAAAAGTTAATTATGCACTTGAAGGTTCAATTTTCGTATCTGGTTCTGCTATCCAATGGCTACGAGATGGTTTGAGAATGATTAATTCTGCGCCACAAACCGAAAACTATGCTTCAAGAGTAGAGTCAACTGAGGGTGTTTATATGGTTCCAGCATTTGTTGGTTTAGGTACACCTTATTGGGATTCAGAAGCAAGAGGTGCTATTTTCGGATTATCTCGTGGTACGGAAAAAGAACATTTCATTCGTGCTACATTAGAATCTTTGTGCTATCAAACAAGAGATGTTATGGAAGCTATGTCTAAGGACTCAGGTATTGAAGTTCAAAATTTACGCGTTGATGGTGGTGCTGTAAAAAATAACTTCATTATGCAGTTCCAAGCAGATATCGTAAATTCATCTGTTGAAAGACCTGAAATCCAAGAAACAACAGCACTTGGTGCTGCATATTTAGCTGGATTAGCTGTTGGATTCTGGGATGATAAAGAGGATATCCGTGAACGTTGGAAACTTCAAACTGAGTTCAAACCAGAAATGGATGAAGATCAACGTCATAAACTTTATAGTGGTTGGAAAAAAGCTGTTAAGGCGACTCAAGTATTTAAATTAGAAGATTAAGCTATGTATTAGACTTTTTAAATCTTTAAATGGACTTGATTTTCTTAACTGTGTTATAATCTAGATAAGTTAATAAGAAAATCGAGAAACGAGAGATTTGTTCGTACAAAACAATTTAATGTTATTGTGGGGATAAATTTCTCGTTTTTTATTTATAACTAGGAGGCGTTTAGATAATGTCATTATCTACATTGAAAAGGGATCATATTAAAAAGAATTTAAGAGACACTGAATACGATGTTGTTATCGTAGGTGGCGGTATTACAGGTGCAGGTATTGCTTTAGATGCAAGTAATCGTGGGATGAAGGTAGCTTTAGTAGAGATGCAAGACTTTGCACAAGGTACAAGTTCACGCTCAACTAAACTTGTACACGGTGGTTTAAGATATTTAAAACAACTGCAAGTAGGGGTAGTTGCAGAAACAGGTAAAGAACGTGCTATTGTTTATGAAAATGGTCCACATGTGACAACACCAGAATGGATGCTTTTACCTATGCATAAAGGTGGTACATTTGGTAAATTCTCAACTTCTATTGGACTAGCTATGTACGATCGTCTAGCTGGTGTCAAAAAATCCGAACGTAAAAAAATGTTATCTAAGCAAGAAACGTTAAATAAAGAACCTTTAGTTAAACGTGATGGATTAAAAGGCGGTGGCTACTATGTAGAATACCGTACTGATGATGCGCGTTTAACTATTGAAGTTATGAAAAAAGCTGCTGAAAATGGAGCAGAAATCCTTAATTATACAAAATCAGAACACTTCACTTATGATTCCAATAAGAAAGTAAATGGTATTGAAGTATTGGATATGATTGATGGCGAAACGTATGCGATTAAAGCTAAAAAAGTTATTAATGCTTCTGGTCCTTGGGTTGATGAAGTGAGAAGTGGCGATTATGCACGTAACAATAAGCAATTAAGATTAACTAAAGGTGTACACGTTGTTATAGATCAATCTAAATTCCCATTAGGTCAAGCAGTTTACTTTGATACCGAAAAAGACGGACGCATGATTTTTGCGATTCCACGTGAAGGAAAAGCTTATGTAGGAACAACTGACACGTTTTATGATAATGAAAAAGCAACACCTTTAACAACACAAGAAGATAGAGACTACTTAATTAATGCAATTAACTATATGTTCCCAACAGTTAATGTTAAAGATGAAGATATTGAATCAACATGGGCTGGTATTCGTCCGCTAATTCTTGAAAAAGGTAAAGATCCTTCTGAAATCTCACGTAAAGATGAAGTTTGGGAAGGTGAATCTGGATTATTAACTATAGCAGGCGGTAAATTAACTGGTTATCGTCATATGGCACTAGAAATTGTTGATTTATTAGCTAAACGTTTAAAACAAGAATACGGATTGAAATTTGAATCATGTGCCACAAAAAATCTAAAAATTTCCGGTGGTGACGTTGGCGGAAGCAAAAACTTTGAACACTTTGTTGAACAAAAAGTTGATGCAGCTAAAGGATTTGGAATTGATGAAGATGTGGCACGTCGCTTAGCAAGTAAATATGGTTCAAATGTTGATCAACTATTTAATATTGCTCAAACGGCACCATATCATGATAGTAAATTACCATTAGAAATTTATGTTGAATTAGTTTATAGTATTCAACAAGAAATGGTTTACAAACCAACTGACTTCTTAGTACGTCGTTCTGGCAAATTATACTTTAATATTCAAGATGTGTTAGATTATAAAAATGCTGTGATAGATGTTATGGCGGATATGCTTAATTATAGTGAAACTCAAAAAGAAGCTTATACTGAAGAAGTAGAAGTTGCGATTGATGAGGCACGTACAGGTAATGATCAACCTGCAACTAAAGCTTAATCATTCCTATTGATTGAATATCTAATAGATTATAATAAACTACTTGTAGATGGAATAGATCTTTTTATCTACAAGTAGTTTTTTATTTTAATGCTATAAGCTTATATAAACTCAATATGCGTACGATTTGATATGATATCTCACACACGGTATATTAAATATGATATAGGTAGATGTACTATAAATGACATAACAAATAAAAAAAGGAATAGGGGCAGATGTTGTGAGTCAAAGTCATTTTAAAATAACAGTTGAAGATGGAACAATGTTAGAGGTGAAAATTGATAAAGCAAAAAAGAGTACTATTGGTATTGTTCATCTTTTCCATGGCATGGCTGAACATATGGACCGTTATCAAGAGTTAGTTGAGGCTTTAAATACACAAGGTTATGACGTTGTTAGACATAATCACCGTGGACATGGTAAAGAAATAGATGAGAATGAACGTGGTCATTTTAATAGCATGAATCAAATTGTAGATGATGCTTATGAAATTATTGAGACATTATATCTTGAAGAGCTCAATGTACCCTATATTATCATAGGTCATTCAATGGGCTCCATTATTGCTAGATCATTTGTTGAAAAGTATCCTGACATTGCTCAAGGTTTAATTCTTACAGGAACAGGTATGTTCCCCAAGTGGAAAGGTGTACCAATACGTTTAGCAATGAAGTTAGTTACATTTATTTTTGGGAAACGACGTCGACTCAAGTGGGTGAATCAATTATTGAATAAAACTTTCAATAAAAAAATCACTCAACCTCGAACAGATAGTGATTGGATTTCTACACGTCAGGATGAAGTTGATAAATTTGTGGAAGATGAATTTTGTGGATTCAAAGTATCTAATCAGCTCATTTATCAAACTTTAAAGACCATGATGAAGACAGTAGAACGACAACAACTAAAAAGAATGGACAAAGAACTACCTATACTATTTATTTCTGGGAAAGATGATCCTTTTGGTGAATATGGTAAAGGTATAAAGCATTTAGCTAGATTATATAAAAGAGCAGGTATTAAACATATAACAGTACAACTATATAAACATAAGCGTCATGAAATATTATTTGAAGAAGATTATTTGAAAACATGGCAACACATGTTTGAATGGATGGAAAAGCAAATTTTGAAAAAACAAAAGTGAGTGAATCTTAAATGACTGAAATGACAAAGCCTTTTTTAATCGTTATTGTAGGTCCAACTGCTTCAGGTAAAACTGAGTTAAGTATTGAAGTTGCTAAAAAATTTAATGGAGAAATTATTAGCGGAGATTCAATGCAGGTCTATCAAGGAATGGATATTGGTACAGCAAAAGTTACAACTGAAGAAATGGAAGGTATACCACATTATATGATAGATATTTTGCCTCCAGATGCTTCCTTTTCTGCATATGAATTTAAAAAAAGGGCAGAAAAATATATTAAAGATATTACTAGAAGAGGCAAGGTGCCTATTATAGCAGGAGGAACAGGACTATATATACAATCTCTCTTATACAACTATGCTTTTGAAGATGAATCCATATCTGAAGATAAAATGAAACAAGTTAAATTAAAGTTAAAAGAACTTGAGCATCTAAATAATAATAAGCTCCACGAATATTTAGCTTCATTCGACAAAGAATCAGCCAAGGATATACATCCTAATAACAGAAAAAGAGTGTTGCGAGCAATAGAATATTATTTGAAAACAAAAAAACTTTTAAGTTCTCGCAAGAAAGTGCAACAATTTACTGAAAATTATGATACATTATTAATAGGGATTGAAATGTCGCGTGAAACATTATATTTAAGAATAAATAAACGTGTTGATATTATGTTGGGCCACGGATTATTTAATGAAGTGCAACATCTCGTTGAACAAGGTTTTGAAGCGAGTCAAAGTATGCAAGCCATTGGGTATAAAGAGCTTGTACCCGTTATTAAGGGAAATATAAGCATGGAAAATGCTGTAGAGAAATTAAAACAGCATTCTCGACAATATGCTAAAAGACAGTTGACTTGGTTTAAAAATAAAATGAATGTTCATTGGTTAAATAAAGAAAGGATGTCACTTCAAATGATGTTAGATGAGATTACAACCCAAATAAATAAAAGGAGTTCTAACCATGATTGCAAACGAAAACATCCAAGACCAAGCACTAGAGAACTTTAAATCGGAAAAAACTGAAGTCACAATTTTCTTTTTAAATGGCTTTCAAATGAAAGGTGTCGTTGAAAATTATGACAAATATGTTGTAAGTTTAAATTCTCAGGGTAAGCAACATCTGATTTACAAACATGCGATCAGCACTTTCACTGTAGATAATGAATCGTCTGAAGCAACTGAAGTGAATAGTGAAGAATAAAAAGTTGTAATCAAAGTGCATTCATAATGCATCACCTCAATAGAAGTCAGATTTCGACTTATTTAAGAATGTTATTAAATATTGAAGCACATGTTTTAAACGTAGCACTTTAACACAAACCAAGGAATGTTTGTAATAAAAAATGCTTCATCTAATGTAAATATTGAATTCATTAATTCAGTTCAAAAACATTAGATGAAGCATTTTCTTGTTAAAATTTATTATAGTAATTTTTCAATTTCAGTCTTAATTTGTTCCGGTTTCTTTTGAGGGGAGAAACGTTTAATCACATTACCTTCACGGTCGATTAGGAATTTAGTGAAATTCCATTTGATTTTTTCGTTTATCATACCTTTAGCAGCGTTTGTTAAAAAGTGAAATAATGGATGTTGATTATCACCTTTAACATCAACTTTTTCATGAATAGGGAAAGTCACACCATAGTTAATTTTGCAATTTTGAGCAGCTTCTTCTCCCGATCCTGGTTCTTGACCGCCAAATTGGTTACATGGAAATCCTAAAATAATAAATCTTTGATCCTTATACTCATCATATAACTTCTGTAAACCTTCGAATTGAGGTGTAAAACCACATTCGCTAGCAGTGTTGACAATAAGCATAACGTCACCCTTATACTGCTCTAATTTATAACTTTCACCATTGTTTTTTTGTACAACAAAATCATAAATACTTTCCATTTTATCACCCTTTCGATATACATCTAATTTAACACAATTTGTGTAGTTAGTCTTTGTTCACACTCTATGATAAAATGTCTTGAGTAACTTTTAAAAGGAGATGTATAACGTGACACAGCATGCGACTTATAAAACAAAAAATAAACGAGAAACTGCTGTATTAATCGGTGTACATGCTCAAACGGATCGTCAATTTAATTTTGAATCTACTATGGAAGAGCTCGATGCTTTATCACAAACTTGCCAACTTAATGTTAAAGGACAAATCACTCAAAATAGAGAGCAATTTGACCATAAATATTATGTTGGAAAAGGAAAAATCGATGAAATAAAATCTTTCATAGAATTCCATGATATAGATGTTGTCGTAACCAACGATGAATTAACGACGGCACAGTCTAAAACGTTAAATGATAATTTGGGCATTAAAATCATCGATAGAACCCAATTAATTTTAGAGATATTCGCGTTGCGAGCGAGAAGTAGAGAGGGAAAGCTACAAGTAGAACTTGCACAACTCGATTATTTGTTACCAAGACTACATGGTCATGGTAAAAGCCTGTCTCGTCTTGGTGGTGGCATAGGAACAAGAGGCCCAGGTGAAACAAAATTAGAAATGGATCGTCGCCATATTAGAACACGTATGAATGAGATTAAACATCAATTAAAAACGGTCGTGGATCATCGGGAAAGATATAGAAATAAACGTGAACAAAATCAAGTTTTTCAAATCGCTTTAGTTGGTTATACAAATGCAGGAAAATCGTCATGGTTTAATGTTTTAGCTAATGAGGAGACCTATGAAAAAAATATTTTGTTTGCAACATTAGATCCCAAAACACGACAAATACAAGTGAATGAAGGATTTAATTTAATTATTTCTGATACGGTAGGATTTATTCAGAAATTACCAACGACATTGGTGGCTGCGTTTAAATCTACACTAGAAGAAGCTAAAGGTGCAGACGTACTTATGCATGTCGTCGATGCAAGTCATTCGGAATACCGTACTCAAATTGACACTGTAAATCAAATTATTAATGATTTAGATATGGACCATATTCCACAAGTAGTTATTTTTAATAAAAAAGACTTATGTAACGAACAGATGGATGTACCTGTATCTAAATCTGCGCATGTTTTTGTATCTAGTCGTGATGAAAATGATAAACAAAAGGTGAAAAATTTAGTAATTCAAGAAATAAAAAATAGTCTCAGCCCATACGAAGAAATTGTAGATAGTGCTGATGCAGATAGATTATATTTTCTTAAACAACACACGCTTGTTACTGAATTAATATTTGACGAAACACAAGCATCTTATCGTATCAAAGGATTTAAAAAATTATAAAAAGGAAGACAGATTATGCAAGATTTTAGCAATTTAGTTGAAAAAGTTGAAAACACACTTATTCCTTACTTTAGAAAAATTGAAAAGCGTGCATTATTTAATCAGGAAAAGGTCTTAAATGCTTTTCACCATGTTAAAGCTAGCGAAAGTGATTTACAGGGGTCTACGGGTTATGGATATGATGATTTTGGGAGAGACCATTTAGAACAAATTTATGCGCACACATTTAAAGCAGATGACGCACTTGTAAGACCTCAAATTATTTCAGGTACTCATGCTATTACTTTAGCTTTACAAAGTACGTTAAAAAACAATGATGAACTACTTTATATTACAGGTAGTCCATATGATACACTTCTAGAAGTCATTGGTATAAATGGCAATGGTGTTGAAAGTCTTAAAGAATATGGTGTTCGCTATAATGAAGTCGAATTACGTGACGGTCGAATTGATATTCCTAAAGTCATCACTGCAATTAATGACAATACAAAAGTTGTAGCAATTCAACGATCAAAAGGATATGATCAACGTCCATCAATTACAATTAATGAAATTGAACAAGCAATAACATCTATTAAAGAGGTTTATCCCAATATCATTATTTTTGTTGATAATTGTTATGGAGAATTTGTAGAAGATAAAGAACCGATTGAAGTAGGTGCTGATTTAATCGCCGGATCATTAATTAAAAATCCAGGTGGAGGTTTAGCTAAAATTGGAGGATATATTGCTGGTAGACAAGACTTAATTGAACGCTGTGGTTATCGTTTAACAGCACCAGGCATTGGTAAGGAAGCAGGAGCCTCACTTAATTCTTTACAAGAAATGTATCAAGGATTCTTTCTAGCGCCACATGTGGTTAGCCAAAGTTTAAAAGGTGCACTGTTTACTAGTTTGTTATTAGAAAAAATAAACATGAAGACCTCCCCTAAATATAATGTTTATCGTACAGACTTAATTCAAACGGTTCAATTTGAGACCAAAGAGCAAATGATTTCATTTTGCCAAAGTATACAACACGCTTCACCAATTAACGCACATTTTAGTCCAGAACCTAGCTATATGCCTGGATACGAAGATGATGTCATCATGGCTGCAGGTACATTTATTCAGGGCTCGTCTATTGAATTATCCGCAGACGGACCTATACGTCCGCCTTATGAAGCATATGTTCAAGGTGGTTTAACTTATGAACATGTCAAATTAGCTGTTACACGTGCGGTCCAACATATGCAAGAAAACAATTTACTATAATTTTTAAGAGATTGAGATCAAAGTATAAAAGATTAGGCTCAATATAAGGATATAGAATATAAGCATTCTCGTATAATTCATTAAAACATCAAGGAAATATGATATAAATGATAACGATGTTATAAGGAGTTTGTTTTAGATAAGATTTTCGACTCCCCAAAAGTAATAGGTATAGAGAGAATGGACCATGTTCTAGCCTTATTCTTAGAGTTGTTACGCCTAAGATAAAAGTTTTTAAGCTTAGTTATACTTTGAAAAGCAATCTCTTTTTATTTCAAACATTATAAAATGTCTGAAAATTTTAAAAATTTTTGTGTTATAAGCCATTTTCATTTCTAATTTTAATTAATTACTAATAACTAAACATTGATATAATAAGGTTTAGAGAGTTTATGTCAGAAAACCTTACATAATTTTGTAATTAAAGTAAAACTATGCTAAATTAATAACAAGTTCAAAAGTAGAGGAGAGGTTCAAGTAATGTCTAATGATTCAATCAGACGAAACATGGCCGTTTTCTCTATGAGTGTGGTTAGTAAATTGACAGATTTATCACCAAGACAAATTCGTTACTATGAAACACATGAACTTGTGATGCCTGAAAGAACAGATGGAAATAAGAGATTATTTTCTATGAACGATTTAGAGAGGTTGTTAGAAATAAAGTCTCTTATCGAAAAGGGATTTAATATTAGAGGTATTAAACAAATTATATTCGATGAGCAAGGGCATTTAACTACTGATGAACAAGAGACAAGAAAGAGAATGATTGTTGACGCAACGCAGAAACCACGTAGTGAAACATTACCAATAAATCGCGGCGATTTATCTCGATTTATTAAATGAAATTGGAGGATTTATACCATGCCAAAACGTAGTTTTACAAAAGATGATATTCGTAAATTTGCTGAAGAAGAAAACGTAAGATATTTAAGATTACAATTCACTGATATTTTAGGGACTATTAAAAATGTTGAAGTTCCAGTAAGTCAATTAGAAAAAGTATTAGATAATGAAATGATGTTTGATGGTTCATCTATTGAAGGTTTCGTTCGTATCGAAGAATCAGATATGTATTTACATCCTGATTTAGATACTTGGGTTATTTTCCCTTGGACTGCTGGACAAGGAAAAGTTGCACGACTAATCTGTGATGTATTTAAAACAGATGGTACACCATTTGAAGGTGATCCACGAGCTAACTTGAAGCGTGTATTAAGAAGAATGGAAGATATGGGCTTTACTGATTTTAATCTAGGGCCTGAACCAGAATTTTTCTTATTTAAATTAGACGAAAAAGGCGAACCTACATTAGAATTAAACGATGATGGTGGTTATTTCGATTTAGCTCCTACAGATTTAGGTGAAAATTGTCGCCGTGACATCGTTTTAGAATTAGAAGATATGGGCTTTGATATTGAAGCAAGCCACCATGAAGTAGCGCCAGGTCAACATGAAATTGACTTTAAATATGCAGATGCCGTTACAGCATGTGATAATATCCAAACATTTAAACTAGTTGTTAAAACAATTGCACGTAAGCATAATTTACATGCAACATTTATGCCAAAACCATTATTTGGTGTAAACGGTAGTGGTATGCACTTCAACGTATCACTATTTAAAGGAAAAGAGAATGCGTTCTTTGATCCTGAAGGTGATTTACAATTGACTGATACTGCATATCAATTTACAGCTGGTGTCCTTAAAAACGCTAGAGGATTCACTGCAGTATGTAATCCAATTGTCAACTCATATAAACGTCTTGTACCAGGTTACGAAGCACCATGTTATATTGCATGGAGTGGTAAAAACCGTTCACCTTTAGTACGTGTTCCAACATCTAGAGGTCTATCAACTCGTATTGAAGTACGCTCAGTTGACCCTGCAGCTAACCCGTACATGGCATTAGCAGCAATCTTAGAAGCAGGGTTAGATGGAATTGAGAATAAACTTGAGGTTCCAGAACCTGTAAACCAAAATATCTACGAAATGAATCGTGAAGAACGAGAAGCAGTTGGTATCCAAGACTTACCTTCAACTTTATACACTGCGTTAAAAGCAATGCGTGAAAATAAATCAATTAAAAACGCATTAGGTAATCATATTTACAATCAATTTATTAACTCAAAATCGATTGAATGGGATTACTATAGAACTCAAGTATCCGAATGGGAAAGAGAACAATATATTAAGCAATACTAAGCGCTAAACAATTTCAGGGGAAACCTAATAGGGGTAAGGAGTTAAGGCATTTTGCCTTAGCTTCTTTTTTTATAAAAGTGGGCAACCTATATATAATGATTCTAAATTTTACTTGAATGGGCAACTATTGGGCAACTAATTTTAAAATACATTCTTGATATACTTCTCAAAATTTTCTTTAGCATTATCATTCATTTTTTAGTAACGTGACTATAAACGTCACTAGTAATGGCTTCAGATTTATGACCTAAACGTTCTTGAATTACTTTCATAGGTACATTGCTTTCTAGAAGTAAGGTAGCGTGTGTGTGTTTTAGTTTGTGAATACTTAACTCATTTCCTTTACCAAGTAATTTTTTAGTGACATACATCATAGTATTATGTGTAGTTGAACGTGGGAAGCGGCTCACCAAATTCATTGCAAAATATGTAATCATAGGAATTATTATAGAAGTCTGAATTAACTATCTTATTACCATTTTGTAATGTTTTAAGCTTAAATAATTCATTTAAGTATAAACTTTTTGGTTTAGAACAGGTTAGAGCAATTAAAGAGCGCTTATTTAAAAAAGGATTAATGAAGCGATACAAGTTACTTCTCAATAATATTAATTTAACAGGTGTCTATTCACATGATTATTCAAAAATAGATATCACATTTACTCCTAACTTACCTAAGTCATTATTAGAATCTATTGAAGCATTTAATGCCTTAAATGGTGGCGTTTCTGAACAAACTAGATTAAAAATATTGCCTATTATTGATAATCCTAATGAAGAAATTAAGAAAATGGAAGATGAGCAAAGAAAGACTTGAGGACAAGCTGATAATTCGCATTTTAAAGACCATTTTAGCGGCGATAAAGAGATGACTGATAATTATGCCCGATAGTTTAGAATATTGGCTAGAACGCGCCCAGAATGTTATAAAAGTTGAATCATTAGCGGATGCACAAGCAATTGTAGAAGTAGAACGAATTATCCTACAAATGTACGCTGAAATAGCTAAAGAATTACTAGCCTTTTATGCGAAATATGCAACAGATACTGGTTTAACAATTCAAGAGGTCATGAAAAAAGCTGATGAATTCGATGTATATGCATTTCGAAATAAAGCTAAGAAATATGTGAAACGTAAAGATTTTAGCGATGAGGCAAACAACGCACTTAAGCTTTATAACTTGTCTATGAAAGTATCTAGAGAAAAACTATTAAAGCAACAATTAGATTTGATAGTCAAAGACTCCACTTTAGATATTCAAGATGAAATAGAAAATAAGTTAGTTGATGCAGTTGATAGAGAAGTTGAAAGACAAGTACATATACTTGGGGAAAATGTGAAAATTGATGACACTGAAGTAAAAGCGGTTGTTAACAGTAACTTTAAAGGTGTGAACTGGTCTACAAGATTATGGCAAGATATGGCTGTAGTTCAAAAAGAAGTAGAAAGAACAACGAGTAATGTATTACTTAGAGGGAGACATCCCAATGAGTATATAAAGGATTTTAAGAAACAAACTAACACTACTACTTATAATGCTAGTAGATTATTAGTTACTGAATCAGCACGTGTGCAGGCTGAATCACAGAAGTTAACTTATCTTAAAGATTTAGGTGAAGATGGCGAATATAAATACGTGGCCAAAATAGACAAGAAAACATCTAAAATATGTCACTCTTTAAACAGTAAAGTATTTAAAGTTAAAGACATGATATTTGGAGTTAATGCACCACCAATGCACCCTTGGTGTAGAAGTACTACAGTACCACATGTGGGCAATTGGCGAGATAGATTCTTTACTGAGCGTAAAGGTAAGTATCGAGTTGAGGATAAAGAATTAGTAAAAGAAAAATTACAAGAAAAAGCAAAAAAAGAAATGCTCGAAATGATAGATGATGGTAAAATAAAGATAGAATTGAATAACGAAAAGCAAGAACGGCATATTTTAAATACAAAAGCATACTATAATAAGAAATATAATTCTTCTATATTGCCAAGTTATATTACACTGGATACTAAAGAGATTGAAAAAATAACTAAAAAAGAATTTATTAATTTTCCTGTTTTATTTGATGATGAGGGGAAATTTAGAAATAAACAAATTATTAACTACAACAAGATAATAGGCAAATCTTATGTAAATGATGAATATATTGAAACAAAATTAGGTAAAGTTCATTATTCTAAAACTGGTTTTCACGTGGTACCATACATTAAAAAGGAGTAATTAATTTGAATTTACAATATTACTTAGGAAAAATAGTCAAATTAACTCTTACCAATAATAAAGTATTAGTTGGAAAAGTGACAGGTTTTGATGATAAATATGATAATTTTGATGGATTTAATTCAATAGAAATAGATACAGGTAGTATTTTATACGATATAACAGAGAATAAAATTAAATCTATTGTTTTAAACTGAAAGCATCCTTTCTACATAAATAGAAAGTGGTGCTATTTTTATACACTTTTTTAACCTTCTACGGAAGGTTATTTTTTATGCCCAAACCATGCTTAAGGCGTTAAAAGGTGCAAGTGTTAAGTCCGAACCATGTATGACTTAAAACTAATCAAGAGTAAATAAATGAGGTGTAAAATATGCAAACTAAGAAGACTAACATGTTGAAATTAAAGTTACAGTTTTTCGCAGAAGAACCAGGGGACAATGCACAAACATCTGAAGGTCAAGAAAAACAAGACACACCGGAAAAAGTTTATTCAGAAGAAGAGTTTAATCAACGACTAAATTCTGAATTACAACGTCGTTTAAAGCAAAAAGAAGATGAAAAAGCAGAAGCAGTCAAAGAAGCTCAAAAGCTAGCTAAAATGAATAAAGATCAACAGTTACAATATGAGAATGAAAAGTTAACTAAGCAACTCGAAGAATATAAAGTAAGAGATGCTAAATCACAGATGAAAGCTGAAGCACGATTGATGTTAAACAAAGAAGGCATTGATGTGACTGAGGAACCTTGATTAGATATGTTAGTTACTTCAAATGCAGAAGACACTAAAAAGAATGTTGAAACTTTTTCTAATCTTTTAAATAAAATAGTTCAATCAAATGTTGAAAGAGCATTAAGACAAGACTCACCAGTAAGCACTCAATCAAATAAAATGACAAAAGATGAAGAATCAGATTATCTTGTTTCAGGGAGAAAATGTCTATAAACAAATGTACTAAATTCTCAATTTTTAACATTCTACTTTATAAAAATTAAATAGAAAATTGAGTTTAACCTACTAGGTGGAGAATTTTCTCTATATCGATGACATTTTAAAAGATTGAAAGTAATTGTAACTATAAAATTTTATAATAACTGAATTTACGGTCTATAAAGATTATATTTATACGATTATATTAAAGGTTTGCTTTCAACTAAGAAAACAAACCTTTAATGTTAAAACTCTTTTTTAATGATTACCTATCTAAATGATTTATTGCATATTGCGCTTCTTCAGGAGTAAATCCTTCTCCATTTTCTGAAACGAGTTTATCATATGACGCTTGATTAGAAATGTTTATATTTTTTACGTAACTTTTTGCTAATCTCAGTGCATTCATTTTATAATCTACACTGATATGGTCAACAGCATACTGTGCTACGTCTGCCGGATATTTCTCTCCGTATTCCGAAGTTAATTGTTTGTATAAACTTTTCTTAGAGATAGGTAATGTATTTGCATATGACTTTGCTTGTGCTATAGCTGCATTTTGTTCGCTAGTTGGAGAAGCTGCTTCATCATTTGCATTATTATTTTGATCTTTTGTGTTTTGCTTTAAGTTCACAGAGTTTTGTTTGTCTGTCTGCGTTGATTTTTCCATATTTTTATTTTTAGTTGTTTTTACATTATTTATATTAGACTTTTCTTTCATAGTTGATGCATGTTCTATTTGATTTGTTTTATTCTCATTTAATAGACTAACTTGAAATAAAAGTGTTAAAACTAAACTAATAATATAGACTGATGAAACAGTCAATTTTAACCAATTTTTCCAATGCGCATACCTCCACATTAGAAAAAGACCTAATGGAAAAATAAATAGTAATGTGAGAATAATAAACCAAGATTTTTGGTACCACGATTGTCGTTCTTGTTGCATAGCATAGTCCTCCTGACTACATTCTTAGCTGCCTGTAGTGATACAGTTTTTATAACTTCATTTTGTATTTTATATTAGTTCAAGTAGTTGATTAACATTTTCTTCAGTTGTGGCCCAACTTGTTGCGAAGCGAACTACACGATGTTGATTATCGTATTTCTCCCAAACTGCAAATTTTACCTTTTGTTTTAGTTCTTCAATTTTATCGTTGCTTAAAATAAAAAATTGTTGATTGGTTGGTGAATCAAAATAGACTTGATATCCTTTATCTATAAATCCTTTTTTTACCTTTTCAGCCATTTTAATAGCATGTCGACTTATATCAAAATATAAATCATCAGTGAATAATTCTAAAAATTGAACACCAGTTAGACGGCCTTTTGCTAATAAAGCACCATGATGTTTTATAATTGTAGTGAAGTTTTTAGGTTCATTTTGTTTAGTGAAGACGATTGCTTCACCACAAAGTGCTCCAATCTTAGTACCTCCTATGTAAAACACATCACAGTATTTTGCAACATCTTCGATAGTTACATTAGTTTGATTGCTCATAAGGCCATAGCCTAAACGTGCACCATCCATAAATAGTGGAATCTGATGTCTACGGCAAACTCTAGATAAAGATTGTAATTCTTCTTTCGTGTATAAAGTTCCATATTCGGTTGGATGTGAAATATAAACCATCCCTGGATACACCATGTGTTCTTTTTTAAAATCACTTTCAAAAGTTTCTATATAATTCTCAACGTCTTGAGCAGTAATCTTACCTTCTTGGGAGGGTATGGTTAGAACTTTATGTCCACTGAATTCTATCGCACCACCTTCATGGACTGCCACATGTCCTGTATCAGCGGATATAACACCTTCATAACTATCAAGCATTGAGTTAATAACTACTTGATTGGTTTGCGTACCACCTACTAAAAACCGAATGGTAGCATCTGGACAGTCAATACGTTGTCTAATTTTATCTGCAGCTTGTGCCGAAAAGTCATCGAAGCCATATCCAGCAGCTTGTATTCGATTTGTCTCTACTAATCGATTTAAAACTTTTTCATGTGCACCTTCTAAATAATCATTTTCAAATGAAATCACAAGCGTTCCCTCCAATGTTAAATCGATATTTATTAATTTATTCGATGAAAAGTGTTGATTTGCTCTCAATTAGAAAAGATTTCAATCAATTAAAAGAGGAGCAATAAAGACATTGATGTGAATCTAGACTAATAAAATTTCTGAATATTCAATCGAATGTAATTTATTATACATCAATACCATTTAAATTAAAATATATTCTGTTCAAGATAATGAACGTTTGATTTATAAAAGATAATTTCTCTAAATTAATTGAAATTTTGTATGAAAAGTTCTATGATTTAATCAATATAATGAAAGGGGTATGGGATTTATGCAACAAATAAAATTTAAAACTTTAACTGAGGAAACACTGGAGAGCTTAGAGAAAAGTGTTAATTCGTTTTTAAAGTCTCAAGAGGGTAATGGTTACAAATTATTAAACATTACTATTAAACAAATCGAAGAACGTGCATTTCCGCATAATGACGAGGACTTTAATGCTATTTTAACATTGGTAACTGAAGCATAGTTCAGTAAATCGGCGGCTAAATTTTCTTGGTGAAAGACTGAATAGGAGTATTTAGTAATGAATTTTGGATTTTTGGGTACTATTTTAACTATATTGTTAGTAGTTGGGTTTATAACTAACGTAGTATTGGCATTTGTCATCATCTTCCTTGAACGTGATCGACGTACTGCCAGTTCAACTTGGGCGTGGTTATTCGTATTATTCGTTCTTCCTGTCATTGGATTTATTTTGTATCTATTTTTAGGACGAACGGTTTCCAAGAAAAAGATGGAAAAAAATAACGGTGATGAATTAAATGCATTTGAAGATTTAGTTCAAGACCAAATCGACAGTTTTGATAAACATAATTATGGTTATATCAATGATCAAGTCATTAAACACCGTGATTTAATACGTATGTTGTTAATGAAACAAGATGCCTTTTTAACAGAAAATAATAAAATCGATTTATTTACAGATGGTCATAAGCTTTATGAAAAAGTACTTGAGGATATTTACAATGCTCAAGACTATATACATCTAGAGTACTATACCTTTGAACTTGATGGATTAGGTAAAAGAATCTTAGATGCACTTGAAACTAAACTTAAAGAAGGTTTAGAAGTTAAACTTTTGTATGACGATGTTGGTTCTAAAAAGGTTAGATTATCAAAATTTAAACATTTCAGAGCATTAGGTGGAGAAGTTGAAGCATTTTTCCCTTCGAAAGTACCTTTAATCAATTTCAGAATGAATAATCGAAATCATAGAAAGATTATCATTATAGATGGACAAATTGGTTACGTTGGCGGTTTTAATGTCGGCGATGATTATTTAGGATTAGGTAAGTTAGGTTACTGGAGAGATACACATACACGTGTTCAAGGTGAAGGCATCGATGCACTACAATTAAGATTTATTTTAGACTGGAATTCACAGTCGCATCGTCCACAATTTAAATTTGATCAAAAATACTTCCCTAAAAAAATTGGGGACAAAGGAAACGCGGCTATTCAAATCGCTTCTAGTGGACCTGCATTTGATTTACATCAAATAGAATATGGTTATACAAAAATGATAATGAGCGCTAAAAAGTCTATCTATCTACAAAGCCCTTACTTTATTCCAGACCAATCATACATTAATGCATTAAAAATGGCTGCTAATAGCGGCGTTGAAGTCAACCTTATGATACCGTGTAAACCTGATCATCCATTCGTTTATTGGGCTACATTTTCAAATGCAGCTGATTTATTAGATAGCGGAGTTAATATTTACACTTATCAAAATGGATTTATTCATTCTAAAATATTAATGATTGATGATGAAATTTCTTCAATTGGTAGTGCAAACATGGACTTTAGAAGCTTTGAGCTGAATTTCGAAGTGAACGCATTTATATATGATGAAGATATAGCTAAACAGTTACGTCAAGCATTTGAAAAAGATATTGAGCAATCTAAATTACTTACAAAAGAAGTATACGACAAGCGTCCATTATCAATTAAATTTAAAGAAGGACTAGCAAAATTAATATCTCCAATTTTATAAATTTTCAAAATACCCTCGTTTAAATGAACGAGGGTATTTTTTTAACAGTAAATATATTATGTAAACTTATATGTATGATATGACAAATGTCATAGTTAATTAATGACATTCGGTACTTATATCACTAACTTAAACTTGCTAAATTATAAGTAACATTAATCAAGGGATGTGACGATAGTGATTGAACTACGAAATATTTCTAAATCTTTCAAGAAACATAAAGTTTTAGAAGATATAAGTATTGATATAAAAAATAATCGTTGTACGGCATTAATCGGTAAAAATGGAGCAGGTAAGTCAACATTAATAGATATTATCGTTGGAAATAATCACTATGATAGTGGTCAAATCGCTGATAAATCCAATTTGTTAAATAAACATAAGATGGGAATTCTTTTTCAAAAAACAGAGTTTCCTAAATACATAAAGGTTTGCGAATTATTACATTTATATCAATCCTTTTATCAAACGTTTATTTCTTTTCATCAGTTTAAAGAAATCACACAATTTAGTGACCGACAAATGAATCAGTTTGCATGTAATTTATCAGGTGGACAGCAGAGGATTTTAGATTTTGCTTTAGCATTGGTAGGTAAACCTGAACTGTTAATTTTAGATGAGCCTACGTCAGCTATGGATGTAGAAATGCGTCAACATTTTTGGAATGTTATAGATAAATTAAAAATGAATAACACTACGATACTATATACCTCTCATTACATTGAAGAAGTTGAAAGAATGGCTGATCAAGTAATGATGTTAGATAAAGGTAAAATACAATTAGATGATTCACCTGAAAATATAAAAAGGAATCAAAGTTATTCTTTAATTCGAATTCCTTGCAAATATCAAGAACTTATCAATCAACTGAAACATAAATACGAAATTGAATTAATAAAAAATAGATATGAAATAAAAACAACTGATGTGAGTGATGTTTTACAATTATTGAAACAATATCATGTCAATTTCAATAAGATTGAAATTCTTAAAAAATCTTTATTAGAAGTCATGTTTTCTAATGATAAGTCTAAAGGAGGGAAATAACAGTGATATCAACATTTTTTAAAATAGAATTAAAGATTATATTTAGAAAGAAATTGTATTTAGTTGTGTCCATATTCCTACCTGTCGTGTTTTATTTATTATTTACTTCTATATTGGACATGCCAGAAGAAGCAAAACTTAAGTTTTATAAAGAGTATATGTATAGTATGACAGTATTTAGTCTAATGAACTTTTGTCTATTGTCATTTCCATTAGATTTGATTGAAGAGCGAAATCAAGGTTGGTATAAACGTTTAATGGTGACCCCATTATCATCATTTCAATATTATTTAGTTAAAATTAGTAAGACAATGTGTCAGTTTATAATTGCAATTATAATTATTTTTTCAGTAGCTCATTTTTACAAAGATGTTCACATGACTGTTTTTCAATGGATATTCTCTGCATTAACTTTATGGATTGGTGTTAGTTTATTTTTGACTTTAGGATTGATTATCGCTCAACTCAATGATATTCAAAAAGCAAGTAGTTTTGCCAATTTACTTAATATTACACTAGCTATATTAGGAGGTTTATGGTTTCCAGTAAACACGTTTCCTGATTGGCTTCAGTCGATTTCTAAAAACATGCCAACATATAATTTAAAGCTACTTGCTATAGATTTAGCGCAAGATAAAGTGGTGAATATAGAAGCGATTGGCTATCTCATAGTCTATAGTATAATCTTTATGAGTATTGCTTTATTCATGAATAAGAAAGGAGATGTATCCTAATGGAATCAAGAAGTTGGGGAGCGAGAATAGGGGAATTAAGTACTTTAATATATTTAATATTTCCGATTTTAGCTATATTTGTTGACAAACGTGGTAACTTATTCACTTATTTAATTGTTTGTACTATTTTTATAATCAGCTATGTGACGATGATTTTATTTTATAAACACCTTAGTGATAGTATTTTATATTCATTACTGGTTATTCATTATTTAGGAATCTTTTATTTTGTCTATAGTGTCAATCCTATGAATAGTTTGTTTTTCTTCTATAGTGCATTCGCCTTACCTTTTATTTTTAATGTTCGTGTTGTATCAAAAGAATTTATAACCTTTTTAATAGCTATGATAAGTTGCTTAATACTAACTTATATATTTAATCCAACATTTGTGGTTCCATTAAGTGCATTTTATTTGGTTATATTAATTGTTGCTGTAGGTAATTTTAAAAATAGAGACGAACGAATTATGAAAGCTAAACTTGAAGAAAAGAATAAGTATATTAATGTACTAATAGCTCAACAAGAGCGTAATAGAATAAGTCAAGATCTTCATGATACATTAGGACATGTATTTGCTAGTCTTACTTTGAAGTCTGAATTAGCTGTTAAACTCATAGATACTAATCCAAAAGAAGCAAAAAATGAAATGCAGGCAATAAATCAACTTTCAACAGAAGCCTTAAATAAAGTCAGACTCATTATTGATGATTTGAAGATACAATCTTTTGAAGATGAAATTTCATCATTGGAACACTTATTGCAAAATGCTAATCTACATTTTAAATTTAACAATAAAAGTGCGGCTAAATCATTAAATCCAGCGAAACAATCAATATTATCTATGATTTTTAGAGAAGCAATTAATAATGTTATTAAACATGCGCATGCGACTGAAGTAATAGGTGAATTGAAGGTACATGAGCATCAAATCATTTTAAAAATTAAAGATAATGGTGTGGGAATAGAAAATGAAGATGCTTCAAATTTGAAAAGTATTAAAGAACGTGTAGATTATTTAAATGGTAAATTAATTGTACAATCAAATAATGGAACACTTATTATTGTTGAAATACCTAGAGGTGATTTATTATGATATCGCTTGTTATAACTGAGGATCAATTGATGTTAAGAAAAGCTATGGTACAACTGATAGAAATGCATGAAGAAATGAATGTAATAAAAGATTTTGAAAATGGTGTAGAGGCACTCGAATTTATTGAAAATAATGAACCCAATGTAGCCATTTTAGATATTGAAATTCCGGGTTTAACAGGCTTGGAAATCTTATCTTATGTAAGAAAAAAACAACTCAATACAAGAATAATCATAGTGACTACATTTAAACGTCCAGGTTATTTTGAAAAAGCCGTAGCAAATGATGTTGATGCTTATGTACTAAAAGAGCGTTCAATTGATGATTTAATTAAAACTATTTATAAAGTGACAAAGGGTGAGAAGGAATATAGCCCTTCGCTCATGACATCATTGTTTACTGAATCGAATCCATTAACTCATAAAGAACAAGTTGTTTTAAGAGAAATAGGCAATGGGTTAAGTAGCAAAGAGATTGCTAGCAAATTGTATTTATCGAACGGGACTGTGCGTAACTATACGAGTACTATTATAGACAAAATGAATTCAGATCATCGTTTTGAGGCATGGAAAAAAGCAAATGAAAAGGGGTGGATTTAATTAATAAGAGTCCACCATACGTAATTGAGGCAGACTCTATAAAATTAAATTAATCTAACAGTTATCAATATGATGTTATCAATATGATAAAGTTTTGATAAGTAAAACTTTGTATTGAGACAAATATACTGAGTGAATGATGTTTAATTTCAAACCATATATACTAAAGATATTACCCAATTTTAATTCTTTTTTTTACGACGAAATGATTGAATTAGGTAGACGATAAAACCAACGAACATACCTAAAAATACTGACCCCACTAAACTCACGATTAAGGGTAGTTTAAAGACAATTTGTAGTACGACACCAACAATTATTGCTACTATAACGGCAATGATTGTTATTTTATTTTCATTAGATGTATCCATTTCTTTCACTCCTAACATCATGTATTATATCATGCTCTTATAATTTGGAAAGCGAGATTGTAATTATATAAAATTGATTACATATAATAGTATGAAATCATTTGACGTTGGATCAAATTTTCTTTAGTATAAATCGGGATATTAAGTGAAATAAGGTGACATTATTGAAATCTAAGAAAATGTCATCGCTTTTAGTAGTAGCGATGATAGGAATACTTGTAATTATTTTCCAGTTTGTAAACCATTCTGGACCGTTTAGTGATTCAGAATCTCAACATCAATCAGATAATTCCAATTTAAATGGTAAAGACAAAGTATATGTGAAACGAGTTGTAGATGGTGATACATTTGTTGCTCAAAAAAATGGAGAGGAAATTAAAGTCAGATTAATTGGTGTAGATACGCCAGAGACTGTTAAGCCTAATACGCCAGTTCAACCATATGGTAAACAAGCATCTAATTATACGAAGAAGTATCTCACGCATCAAAATGTTTATTTAGAATATGATAAAGAAAAAACTGATAGGTATGGTCGTACTTTGGCGTACGTATGGTTAAAAAATGGAGATATGTTTAACGAATCATTGGTGAAAAAAGGTCTAGCCAGAGAAAAGTATTTTTCTCCAAACGGAAAATATAGGGATACCTTCGTAAACGCTCAAGATGAGGCAAAAAAGAGAAAATTAAATATTTGGAGCTAGTAGCGATAATTTAGAGTCTGATATTGAGTGGAAATATAAAATTCATTTGTTATATCAATAAGTAGAAACTCAGTTGGACCATTTTGTTTAGCAGCGTTTTCTTATTCTAGCTAAAGAGATTAGAATAAAAAAAGAGTGATATTTAGTAGATTTCAACTACGTTTCTGACTAGTGTTTCAATAAAGTAGAAATTAGGATATCTACTTCTTAGTTTAGTGAAAAACAATATCCTTCAAATAGATTTCTAATGGAAACTTATGTATTTTATAATTTTTTATCGATTCATGAAATAATTGCTATAAGTATTGTCATATAAATATGTACTATGACTACCGAATCGTATAAAAACGTTAAAATTAAAAAGAAATATATGACAACATTGTTGATAATAGATGATTTAATAAGTTGGAATATAAAATTACAACTTAAGATGCTTTAAAATCCAAATTGGGATAAGATTTCTTATTTTAGAAGAAACGTTTGCAGTTAAAGAAATTTGATGTGGAACTTGTTGATGGATTTACGAAAGTTATTTTGAGTTTCATCCGAATGTCGATTCGAAACATAATTAAAGTCAAAATAGAAATTGCATTTGTATTAATGCTAATGAATATAAAAAAAGTAGTTGCTCAACAATTTAAATAATTATAATAAAAAGACAATTTCTACATTTTATAAATAGAAATTGTCTTTTTATTAGTCAAATAACTTCATGCCCCAAACTCTTTTTGAATTTTAATTATTCATATGTTGTTTAAAGCTTTCAGAAATTTCTTCGATTTGTTTATCAGTAAGAGGGTGCTTAGATAAATCGATAGCTTCCTCAATTACTTTTTCAAGTGATATCGGTGTAGATACGGTGTCGACGTATTTATCACTCTCGTCGGATCCTTCAATAATATTAACGCTACCATCACTAAAGTATATGACGCCAATACTTTGAATTTTAAAATTATAATCATTTTCAATTTTATCTTTTAATGCTTTTGCATTGTTTGCGGCTTTATCGTATGGATCGTGGTCATAAAATTCATATATTACACGATTATCCTGTAAAATCTCAATAAAAGTATAGACACCAGAACGTGTTGTTTTAAACTGACTATGATATCGATTGCTAATATAATGACCGACAACTTTTTCGGTATTATATTGTGGTTGTCCTTCTTCAAGATGTTGATCTGGTACATCAAAATGATAAAACGTTTTTTGGTTCCAATTTTTAACATCTACATTTATCAAACCAACATCAGTAATGATAATAAAATCGAATGAACGTGCATATTCGAAAAGGGGATGTTTAACAGCCAAATTACTCGTAGGAACAATTGTATATGATCGTAAACGACCCTCTTCTTTAAATCTATTTAATATTTTTCTTAATTCACGCTTGGCGTTTTTAAAAGCGTGTTGACCGACGTCATTGTTTGTACTTAACATTTGGTTTTTCAATGATAAATTTTCTTCACTTAAAATTGAATTTTTAGAGATTAATTGATTTCTAGCATATTCTTCTGTTTCAACCCTATCTTTCATAAATTTTTGATTAAGAACCATAGCCATAATCAAAATAATAATTATTATAGATAAGATAATCGTTAAAGACATTACTACTCACCCAAATCTTTTAATATTAAATTCTATTTGCAAGATAAATTATAAACTTCTTAAATTTTGAGTTCAATGAAAATGAAAAGGGAAATGTGTTTTATCAAATAGTAGTGACGAAATATTTACATATCAATTAAACTTTCGTGAATTTTTATGAGAGTCCTATCATATGCGTAGCGAATAGTGATATAGTAACTTTTTATGAAAATAATTTTATTGAAAATAAAATAAATTTTACTAAATGTTCACATTTATTTGTTTGATAAGTGAAAAAAGAAAATGTATAATTTGATTGTGAAAGCGCTTGCTATAGGGGTGGTAACATGTTTGTTAAAGAAGAAAAACCAGTGAATAAAATAGTCGAAATTTTAAGGAAAACATCATCTCATTTATTCAAATTTCACGGCGAGGTAGCGATGCATCTATTTCTGAATGATGATTTTATATTACCATCGAAAATAGATATTTGTGTTGAGCGCAAAAAGTTATTGGAAATTATCAGGGTGATTCCTGAAGAATTTACGATTCACTATTATGATAATCAGTTATATGAAAGATTAAGAGAATCTTTATCTTTATCAGATGTTGAACATGTTAAAGTCTTTAAAAACGATACAGAAGTCATGACAATATTTGTTTATGATGTTGTAAATGATGAATGGCTATTTAGGTTAGATCATCATATACGTTTACCAAAAAATAATATATATTTTCATTCTTTAAGTTGGAACGTAGATTATATTAAGCCAGAAATAGTTCTTATGTATGATTTAATGAGTGAACAAAAATATCATCAGTTTAGTAATTATAAAGCTGTTATTGATTCTCTTAGTTATTATCAATTCTATATTTTAAAATTGGTAGTAGGTGAACAGCGTATTAAAAAAGCTATAGTAAATAGTTCCACTAAAAAGATATCTTAAAAAGATTTCTACATCATTGATACAGAGTTAATAAATTTACTTTATGTATTGAAAGTGATGTAGAAATCTTTTTTATTTTATTTACACAAATTTTTTAAACAAACACCGTTGTAACAAAATTCGTACGTAGATAATACTGCTTTTTCAGCATCTGCTTCATGAATTCCAAACATCATTGAAATTTCAGAAGCACCTTGGTTAATCATTATTAAATTAATGTTTGATTCTGAAAGGGCGTGAGTAATTTTACTAGCTGTACCAACAACTTGATTCATACCTTCACCAACAATCATTAGTACTGCTAAATCATGGTCGATACTTAATTCATCAACTTCACAACGTTTGCGTATGGCATTAAGAACTTGACTTTCTTTACCTTGAATTTGATTTGTACGCATGATAATACTTATGTTATCAATACCAGAAGGCATGTGGTCAAATGATATATTAAATTCTTCTAAAACGCCAAGAATCTTTCGTGTAAATCCAACTAATCTATTCATTAAATATTTTTTAATATTAATCACAGTAAAGCCTTTATCACAACTAATTCCACTAATGACATTTTTAGAATCGATTTCACGGTCATGTAAAATGTAGGTCCCTTTATCATTTGGACGATTAGTATTTTTGATAACTACGGGAATTCGATCTTTGTATAAAGGTTGTAGAGCTTCATCGTGAAAAACTCCAAATCCTGCATAAGATAGCTCTCGCATTTCTCTATAAGTTATTTCCTCTATGAGTTCAGGATTATTTATGATATTTGGATTAGCTTTATATATTCCTGATACATCAGTGAAGTTCTCATAAAGTGAGGCTCGGACGCCACGTGCTATGATAGCACCAGTTATGTCAGAACCACCGCGTGGAAACGTAACGATATAATTTTGTTTTGAAACTCCGAAAAAACCAGGAATAATTAGCTTTTCATCATAATCACGCAATTTGTATATTTCATTATATGCGGAATCTAAAATTTGAGCTTGCTGTGGTAAATCAGTTACAGTTAATCCAGCTTCTTTAGGAGAAATATAACGAGTAGGAATACCTTGACTATTATTATACTGGGCTATTAATTGAGCATTAAAATTTTCGCCACAAGATAATAAACCATCATATAAACGGTTAGGTTTGTCAGAAAGATGTTTAATGTATTCCTCTAAAGTGTCATTAATTGTTATTAAAATGTCATTTCCTATACCTAATTCTTCTACTATATCAGCATATCTTTGGATAATTTCTTGTTTTTTACTTTCATAATTTAATTTATTAAGTACTTTTTCATAGAGACGAATTAATAAATCAGTAGTTTTAATGTCGTCATTATGCCTTTTGCCTGGAGCTGAAACGATAATGATTTTACGTTCAGGGTCTTCATTCACTATAGTTAATACCTTTTTAATTTGTTCTGCAGTTGATACAGAACTTCCACCAAACTTAGCAACTTTCATAATTTTCCTACCTTTCTAAAAAATCAGAAAATTTTATTTAGTTTTCTGATTAAGCATGGTAATATAGATTTATATTTTCAATATTAAGAACTTTACAAAAATTTAGAATGATTTTATACTAAACCATTATCTAGTATTTTTCAACAGTACAATTGTTTTTCTCAAAAGCACAAACGGAGGTAATTTACATGAAAGAGTTAAATATCGCATTACTTGGTTTGGGAACAGTCGGATCAGGTGTTGTAAAGATTATTGAAGAGAATAGACAACAGATTAAAGACACCATCAATAAGGATATTGTCATTAAACATATTCTAGTCCGAGATAAATCTAAGAAACGTCCGTTAAATATTAGTCAATATCATCTTACAGAAGATATTAATGACATCTTAAATGACAATTCTATTGATATAGTCGTTGAAGTTATGGGTGGTATTGAACCTACTGTTGATTGGTTAAGAACAGCCCTTAAAAATAAAAAACATGTGATTACAGCAAATAAGGATTTACTAGCTATCCATTTAAAATTATTAGAAGACTTAGCTGAAGAAAATGGCGTCGCTCTTAAATTTGAAGCAAGTGTGGCAGGTGGTATCCCTATTGTCAATGCTATTAATAACGGACTGAATGCAAATAATATTTCTAAATTTATGGGAATATTTAATGGAACTTCTAACTTTATTCTCTCAAAAATGACTCATGAACAAACAACTTTTAAAGATGCGTTAGAAGAAGCACAAAGATTAGGATTTGCTGAAGCTGATCCAACAGATGATGTAGAAGGTGTAGATGCTGCAAGAAAGGTAGTTATTACATCTTATTTATCTTTTAACCAAGTCATTAAACTGAATGATGTTAAATCGGTAGGAATTAGTGACATTACATTAGCAGACATCAATGCAGCAAACTCATTAAATTATAAAATTAAATTAATAGGTAAAGGTACATATGAAAATGGATATGTGAATGCTTCTGTGGAACCGACACTGATACATAAGAATCACCAACTTGCAGCTGTAGAGAACGAATACAATGCAATATATGTTATAGGTGATGCTGTTGGCGATACAATGTTTTATGGTAAAGGTGCAGGTAGTTTAGCAACAGGAAGTGCAGTTGTAAGTGATTTATTAAATGTGGCACTTTTCTTTGAATCAAACTTACACACTTTACCACCTCATTTTGAATTAAAGACAGAGGAAACTAAAGAAATGATGGATGGTGCAGAACCAGTGGTTATTCAAGAGAAATCTAATTACTATATAGTAATTAGTAACAATAATAAATCTTTGGAGAAAGTTGAATATGACATTAAAAAGAAATTACCATTCCATAAATCGTTGCAACTTGTTGAGAGGGATCAAGATACTTATGCAATTATCGTTACTGGAATAGAAACATCTCCAGAAAAAGTTCTAAATCAATCAGGATTTAATATCAAGAAAGTTTATCCTGTAGAGGGAGTTTAATAATTATGAAAAGATGGCAAGGATTAGTTAAAGAATTTAAAGAATATTTACCAGTCAATCAATCTACACCAGCACTAACACTCAATGAAGGACATACACCACTTATTTATTGTGAAAATCTTTCTCAAAAATTAGATATTGAATTATATGTTAAATATGAAGGAGCAAATCCGACTGGCTCATTTAAAGATCGTGGTATGGTTATGGCTGTAACAAAGGCAAAAGAACAAGGGAAAAAAGTTGTTATTTGTGCTTCCACTGGTAATACTTCAGCATCAGCAGCTGCTTATGCTGCAAGAGCTGGTTTAAAAGCAATTGTCGTAATTCCTGAAGGTAAAATAGCATTAGGTAAATTATCACAAGCAGTTATGTATGGTGCAGAAATTGTTTCTATAGAAGGAAACTTCGATGAAGCACTAGAAATTGTAAAAGAGATTGCTGAAGAAAATGATGAAATTGAATTAGTTAATTCTGTTAATCCATTTAGGATTGAAGGACAAAAGACGGGTGCCTTTGAAATTGTTGAACAGTTAGATGGTCAAGCCCCTGACATTTTAGCAATACCAGTGGGAAATGCAGGTAATATAACTGCTTATTGGCAAGGATTTGTTGAATATCATAATAAAAAGAATACACAATTACCACAAATGTTTGGCTTCCAAGCAGAAGGAGCATCTCCAATTGTTCAAAATAAAATAATCAAAAATCCAGAAACAATAGCTACAGCTATCCGAATAGGGAATCCTGCTAGTTGGCAAAAAGCTGTTAATGCACTAGATGAATCAAATGGTTTAATTGATAGTGTGACAGATGAAGAAATTTTAGAAGCTTATCAGTTAATGACAACAAATGAAGGTGTTTTTAGTGAACCAGCGAGTAATGCTTCAATTGCAGGTCTAATCAAACTTCATCGCTCTGGTAAGTTACCTAAAGGTAAAAAGATAGTTGCAATATTAACTGGGAATGGACTTAAAGATCCTGACACAGCTATTTCTCTCTTAGATAATCCTATTCAACCTTTACCTAATAATAAAGAAAGTATAATTAGATACATCAAAGGGGCAATCTAGTATGGAGGAAGTTTTAAAACTTAAAATCCCTGCATCAACCGCGAATCTAGGTGTAGGTTTTGACTCAATTGGTATGGCATTGGATAAATATTTGCATATGTCTATACGTAAGATTGAAAGATCTAATTGGGAATTTCTATATTATAGTTCAGAACTAGAAGGTTTACCTAAAGATGAGAATAATTATATTTATCAAACTGCTCTAAATGTTGCGCATAAATACAATGTTACACTTCCAAGCTTGCAAATTGAAATGAGAAGTGATATTCCATTAGCTAGAGGACTAGGTTCATCTGCCTCTGCATTAGTCGGTGCTCTTTTTATTGCTAATTACTTTGGTAATATTCAATTATCTAAATACGAATTGTTACAACTAGCGACTGAAATTGAGGGACACCCTGATAATGTAGCACCTACAATATATGGAGGTTTGATTGCAGGTTTTTATAATCCAATAACTAAAATAACAGATGTTGCTAGAATAGAAGTTCCGCACGTAGATATAATTTTAACTATACCTCCATATGAGCTTCGTACAGAAGACTCTAGAAGGGTCTTACCCGATACATTTTCACATAAAGGTGCTGTGCAAAATAGTGCCATTAGTAACACTATGATTTGTGCTCTCATTCAGCATAAATATAAACTTGCTGGAAAGATGATGGAGCAAGATGGTTTTCATGAACCATATAGGCAACACCTTATTCCAGAATTCAATCAAGTACGTAAACTATCACGTCAACATGATGCATATGCAACTGTTATCAGTGGAGCTGGACCTACAATACTCACTCTTTGTCCAAAAGAAAAAAGTGGTAAATTAGTTAGAACACTACGTGAGAAAATTAATAATTGTGCTTCAGAACTAGTAACAATTAATGAAATAGGTGTTAAAGATGAAGTGGTGTACCTAAAGTCCTAAATTATTGTAAAATATAGTTAAGAATAAACTTTTAATAACTCTTGAAAGGAGTTCTATACTATATGACTCAGTATAAAATGGTAGTTTTAGATATGGATGATACTTTAATGAATAGTGATAATAAATTATCCATTGAGACAAAATCTTACTTATTAGATATTCAAAAGCGTGGTTATTATGTGGTATTGGCCTCAGGTAGACCAACAGAAGGTATGTTACCTACTGCGAGAGAATTAGAGTTAAATAAATATAACAGCTTCATTATTAGTTATAATGGAGGTAAAACTATAAATATGGCTAATGAAAATGTAGAGGTCGATCAGCCTGTTTCAAAGGAAGATTTCGATAATATTGTAGATTATTGTAGAGATAAGAACTTTTTAGTACTTACTTATGATAATGGATATATCATTCACGATAGTAGTCATGAATATATGAACATAGAATCACAACTTACCGGATTACCTATGAATCGTGTTGCTGATTTGAAGGAATATATTAATCATAGTGTGCCCAAAGTTATGGGTGTGGATTATGTAGGTCATATTATCGAAGCACGTATTGAATTGGATGGTTACTTCAATAATGATATTGATGTGACAACGAGTAAGCCTTTTTTCCTAGAGTTTATGGCAAAGAATGTTTCGAAGGGGAACGCAATAAAAGCACTTTGTAAAAGATTACAAATTTCTCTAGAAGAAGTTATAGTATTCGGGGACAGTTTGAATGATAAGTCAATGTTTGAAGTTGCTGGATATTCTGTAGCAATGGGAAATGCTAGTGATGAACTCAAGAAAATTGCTGACGAAGTAACTTTAGATAATAATTCTAACGGTATTCCTTATGCATTAAAAGAACTTTTGGTTTAAAGTATTATTACAATGAATTAATATGTAAATTAATAATTTTAAGGTTAATTGAATCTGACTTCTCTAAATATAAGTAGTAAGTCATAAAAAACTGTCGATATAAATATAATTAAAAAATTTTCTTTTTAATATAATATATAAGTCTGAGACATAATCTAGAATAATAGCCCGTAAATGAATTTTCAAAATTTATTTACGGGCTTCTTTATTGTATAAAGAAAACCATGCGCTA
>NZ_KV831324.1:0-1653 GCF_001837075.1 Staphylococcus sp. HMSC063F05 | reverse complement strand
AGGGTTTATAAACTCTTGATACACCTTTTATAGTCATTTTTAATTACCAAACAGTTTACTCCAAAAACTTTTTTTAGAATGATTTTCGTTTCTGATATCCTCTTTCTGCTCACCATCTATTTTATTACCTTGTTGCAGTTCACTATCTTGTTGCTTATCCTCATGTTTATCTTTACTTTCATCCCTAAAATGGGAAACCATTTTTTCTTTTTGACTATCTGAGTCATTATTTATAGAATCCATATTTTCCATTGTTTCTTGAACTTCAATGTCCTGCCTCTTATTAGCAGAATAATTGAGTTGCCTTTCTTCTTCTAACTCAGACTCCAACCTTTGTATTTTTTTGTTACTTTCTAATGCTAATACTTGTTGGTTTTCAAGTAATTTCGACCTTTCTTGTAATTCTTTTCTATAAAATTCTATTGTCGTTTCATGACGTTTTTCTTGTTTTTCAAGTTGTTTATTTAAAGTATCTATTTGCTTTTCGAGTAGTTCAATTATTTGAACATCATATTTAGATTCGTTTTTTTTATTATCTGTTTTAACTTTCTCTGAACTTACATTAGCACTTTCAAAGCCATATTTCTTTTTATTTCTGATTACTCTTTGAATGATTTTTTCTACATCAACATCATTTTTAATGAATGAAGTATTATCCTGTTTCACTGTTTCTATATTCAATCTTTTTATATTATTAAATACAGTCTGTTTACTAACTTCCAATTCTTCACTTATTTCTTTAACGCTCTTCATATCTTCAACCCTTTATAAATACTTTATCAACCCTTTATAAATAAATTTTATCATAAATACTTTTATAAAGGGATCTTAAGTATTCTTAAAAAACCTTTTATAAACATTTGATAATAATCTTATCAAGTGTTTATAAAAGGTTTTTAGTGGGATTATAATATCTTTTATATGTTCTTTTTTAATGATATAATGTCCATAATACGTTTTAGTCCCAACTACTGGTAATAGTTGGGACTGGGTAATAAAACGTTACAATACGTTAGCTATTTAATTTGATATATGTATTATATACAACAATATCTACAGTTTGCAAGTCAAAAAGTTATGTGGATTTGTAATGTTTTATTACCTCTATTCAAATTTAATTGGAAAGAGGTTTTTTATTATGTCTCGTAAAAATATTAAAAATCAAGCAAATCAAAACTTTTATATGCTACATAAAGCATTATTTGTTAATGAAAAATATAAAAAATTAAGTGATAGTGCCAAAGTTACTTATGCAATTCTCAACGATAGAGTTAGCTTGTCGATTAAAAATAATTGGGTCGATGATAATGGGGATATATATTTCATTTTTACAAATGAAAGTCTCCAGAATATATTAGATAAAAGCAAGAATACAATTACTAAAATTAAAAAAGAACTTCAAGCAGTAGGGTTACTTGAACAAATACGTACAGGATTTAATAAACCTAATAAATTATATTTGCATGATATAGAAACTAATATTAATGTAGAAAAAAGTATTCAATCCTCATCTATAACCTATAATGACAAGGACTCCCAAATTTTGGGACTCCAGAATCCCGAATTTTGGGACTCCAGATTCTCAAAATTTGGGAGTCCAGAATCCCAAATTTTAGACCCTAATGATACTGATTATAATGATACTGATTATAT
>NZ_KV831323.1:0-204 GCF_001837075.1 Staphylococcus sp. HMSC063F05 | reverse complement strand
AATTCCCGAGACTGAATTCGATGAATTCAGACATCATCGAGGTGCAACATCATATCATCCAAAAATGATGTTAAAAGTAGTTTTATATGCCTACACACAATCTGTGTTTTCAGGACGTAAGATAGAAAAATTACTCAATGATAGTATCCGAATGATGTGGCTATCACAAAATCAAAAGCCTTCTTATAAAACGATTAATCGATT
>NZ_KV831322.1:0-270 GCF_001837075.1 Staphylococcus sp. HMSC063F05 | reverse complement strand
AAGAGGTTATGGGTTCGACTCCTATCGGGCGCGCCATTTTATGTATCGATTTAATTTACATACGGGAAGTAGCTCAGCTTGGTAGAGCACTTGGTTTGGGACCAAGGGGTCGCAGGTTCGAATCCTGTCTTCCCGACTTCTTTTGATATTGGGGGCTTAGCTCAGCTGGGAGAGCGCCTGCTTTGCACGCAGGAGGTCAGCGGTTCGATCCCGCTAGTCTCCACCATTTAATTATTAATGAACATTGAAAACTGAATGACAATATGTCAA
>NZ_KV831321.1:0-919 GCF_001837075.1 Staphylococcus sp. HMSC063F05 | reverse complement strand
TTCAGGTTGCTCAGGCTGTTCAGGTTGTTCAGGAATTAAATCTCCATCTCCAGCTCCATTACCTCTAGAAAACTCTGAAGATCTATCATTCAAAGTATATTCATAGCCATCTCCTGTTAATTCAACACTATTAGTATAAGCTCTATTTGTCCCATTATTTGGAGTAGTAGTATATGTAATATCGTAAGCTGAATTAATATCGTTTAAAAAATCAATAATAAATCCATTGGTAGTAGGTTCTAATCTATATTCAGTGAATGGAGATCCAATTTTCTCTTGATCAGAATCATAATTCCTAATACTTAAAGAACCTTCATCATAAGTTAATCCTTCACCCAGTTCATCAGTAAGCTTTGCGTTAGAAATTAATTGGTTATCTAAATTAACTCTAACAGTCCAACTAACTTTATTGTTTTCATCAACATATCCCCATTTATTTAATGGTTTTCTATCAACAACATGGTCTTCTACCTTAAATGAGTATCCTTTTGTACCGATTTTAATATCATAAGTTTCTCCTTCTTTAACTACATCTCTATTAAATGTAGTTTCAAAATCCATCCAACCTTTTGTGTTTTCATGAGTAGAAAGGTAGTCGTTTTCGTCAGTCAATTGCACTAAAACATTTCCATTTTTCTCAGCTATTACTTTTCCAATTACTATTTCATCTGAAGTGACTAAGTCAAAATTTACATTATTAGATAATTTAAATTGTTCTGGTAATGTAAATGTAATTTCATCACCTTTAGAATAACCTGTCGCATCCCATTCGTATCTTATTTTTTGACTACTCCATATAGGTGCTTCACCTTTATCATTGATATTTTCAATTGTAAAATCCGAATCTGTAATAAATGTAGGTGAATTTTCTTCAGTTGATTTAGATGTTACGTCATTTTCTTCAGTTGATTTAGGCGTT
>NZ_KV831320.1:0-5438 GCF_001837075.1 Staphylococcus sp. HMSC063F05 | reverse complement strand
ATCATCGTGGCTTAATATAAGAAAAGTAACAGCTTAACGAACTGAAAATAATCAAAAAAAATTATAAAAAAGACAATTTCTATATTATTTCAATAGAAATTGTCTTTTTTTACTTATCTTGGACCTTTTTGTTCCAGCCTCTTTATAAAATTGTCACGAAATAACTTTTAAATCTATTTATTCGTTGAATTAGATTGACCAGGTTCATGAACCATCTCTAAAACTTCGTCTTCAGAATGATTTAAAATCAATCGACTCAATTCATCATTATTCATTTTCTTAAGTTTTGGCAAGCGAATGATAAAAAAGATTAATCCTATTACCAACCAAATTCCTAAAGCGATGTATGATGGTATCGAAAGTGCTGCAGGAGAACCTGGAATAAGCAATAAACATAAGAACACAAAGGATACAATCGATCCTATAATACCAAAAATTTTATAAACTGGTGCATACGTATTACTCTGTTTATTAAAACTAAATAATTTCGTAGCAGATAAACAAGTAATAAAATATGCAATTGAAACACCTGTAGATGACATATCTACAATCCATGTTAATGCCGTTCTACCTAACCAAGGAGCAATTAAAGATACAGCTACTAGGAAGATAATAGCGACATATGGTGTTTTATGTTTACTGTGTAATTTACTAAATACTGTTGGCATAATGCCAGAGCGCCCCATTGAAAATAATAAGCGACTCGAACTCATTAAAAATCCATTTAATCCAGTAAAAATCCCCATAATAATTGCCACTGCTAATACTGCAAGGCCAATAAAACCGAATGCATCTTGAGTCACTGCACCTGTAAGCCATAAGTTACCATTTAAACTTGTTGCTTGTGTACTTAGCCAGCCTGTGTAAAGTAACATCACTACATAAGTGAGTGACGCAGCTAGTAAACTATAAACAATAAGTTTAAACGTCTTGTTAGGAGAAAAGTTAAATTCTTCAGCAGTTTGCGGTATATTATCAAACCCTACGTACGCCCATGGTGCAATAGAGACAATCATAATGATTGATTGAAACCATCCTTTATCTACACTTGCTAATGGCTCTAAATGACTCAAACTAAAGTGACTGCTAAAGAAAGAACCTATAAACATAAGTGCAACTACAAGGACCATTGCAACACAGAAGTAATATTGTAACGAACCAGACACACTGGCACCTCTAATAGTAATCAACATAAACACTATAAGTAGCACAGTTGCGATAACAATTTCAGTTATGTAAACATCCCAACCAGCTACTGTATATAACTTACCGTTGTTCAAAACATTTGGTAATAAAAATTTAATCAACAAACTGAATGCTGTCGCATTTAACGCAACAACACAAACATAGCCAAATGTTAAAAACCATGAAGAGAAAAAGCTTACATATCTTCCAAAACTTAAAAAACTAAAAGCAAATGCGCCACCAGAAACAGGAAATTTTTCAACGAGTGCGCCATAACTTACAGCAATAAGAATCATCAATAACGCACCGATTACTATACCTATTGAAGAAGCAATAGGCCCTGATTGTTTAATCCAATCTCCTGGTAATATAAAAGCGCCCCATCCGATACACGAACCATATGCAATAGCCCATACAAATTTCTCGGAAAGATTCTGCTTAAGGTTACCTCTATCTACATTGTTATTTTTATTTTCCATAAATAAAACTCACCTCGAGAGTATAGTATACCCTAAAAGGTGAGTGAATTAACTCATGAACTTTTACCATTAAATTGTAAAGATTGTCATATTGTAACATGATTATATGAAGTGATTACCCAGCGAATTTAAGTGTAGCAATCACAAGAACAAGCCAACCAATTATAAATAGAACACCACCTATTGGCGTAATTGCACCTAAAATACGAACTTGTGTTAAGGCTAAGAAATACAAGGAACCACTGAAAAAGACAATACCAAAGAATAATAACCAACCAGCCCAATTTACATTAATTGATGTTGTACCACTTATTAAACCTATAACTAACAGACCTAATCCATGATACATTTGATAAGTTGTTGCTTTTTCCCATATTGACATGTATTTATCTGATAATTTATCTTCCAACCCATGTGCTCCAAATGCGCCAGTACCGACAGCCATCATTGCATTTAATGCACCTAAAATAATAAAAACTTTCATCATTTTGAATGTACTCCTTTATATTTAAAAATCAAAAATAGATTCACCATTACCAACTTGATCATCTGTAATCATCATATTATTAGAAGTATGATGCTTTTTCATTGATTGTGGTACTTTACCACCCATTGCTTCTATTTCAGCTGCAGTTACATGATGTTTTTGTGAAGACTGTTGTTTCATCTCATAATCATCTTTGATATTACTATTCATTGGTTTAGAATGATTTAATTTCTCTATTGTAGAACGACTTTGATGAGAACTAACAAGAGATGTGAGCATGTGTATAGCATACATATGCTTTTCAAATTCCGTATCTGTCTGAGCTTCATCTGCTTGTATCAATTCTTGCTCAATCAATTGTAGAATCTGTTCTTTGTTCATTATTCTCACCTAACTTTCACACCACTGAACTGGTGTTTTCCCTTTAGATTTTAAATAGTTATTTGTAGTTGAATAAGGTTTAGAACCAAAAAATCCTCTAAAAGCCGATAGTGGACTAGGATGTGGCGATTTAATGATTAAGTGTTTAGATGTATCAATGAATCGTTCCTTTTGTTGAGCCGGTCTTCCCCACAGAATAAAAACAACATGCTCACGATAATTAGAAACAGCTTGTATGATTTCATCCGTGAATGTTTCCCATCCAATATTTCGATGTGAATGTGCTTCACCTTGTCGAACAGTCAATACCGTATTTAATAACAAGACACCTTCTCTTGCCCAGTCTTGTAAATGAGGCGAAGTTCTATGACACCCTATATCATTTTCTAGTTCTTGATACATATTTCTTAAAGATGGTGGAAATTTAGCATGAGGTTGCACTGAAAATGCTAAACCATGTGCTTGATTAGGACCGTGATAAGGATCTTGCCCTAAAATAACAACCTTGATATCTTCAAACGGCGTTAAATCAAATGCTTGATAGATATTTTGTTTATCTGGATAGACGGTTTGAGTCGTATATTCTTTTTCTAAAAAGTCATGCATCGCCTGAAAATCATGGCGCGTTGTTATATCATGAAATACCTCTGACCATTTCATTCGTTTTCACCTCAAGCTACATTTTAACATATTCATATTAGAAAAATGACTGATTTTATAAGCATTAATTTTTGTAAACTTTTATATGATTCAGGTTTACAATAAGCGCATTTTTATCTATATTACAATTAATATAGATAAATTTCAGTAGTTTGGAGTGTTATATATGTGTACTGCCATTTCTTTATATACAAAACAACGTTACCATTATTTAGCTAGAACAATGGACTTTGCATTTGAATTTAATGGTATCCCAACCATTGTTCCACGCCATTATCACTACCAATTCGATCTAGATTCAGACATGCGTCTTGAATATGGTTTTGTTGGAACTAATTTAAAAGTAGGACGTTATAGATTTGGTGATGGTATAAACGAAAAAGGTTTAGCTATTTCGAACCATTACTTCACTGGTGAAGCCTCATACAGTACCCATAAACGTTATGGTTATTTTAACTTAGCACCTGAGGAGTTTATTGTTTGGGTTTTAGGTTTTAATAAAAGTATTAGCGAATTAAAACAAAAGGTTAAGAAAATCAATATTATGAATGAAAAAAATACGACTTTGAATATCGTTCCTCCTTTACATTTCATGGTCACTGATGAAACAGGACATACCGTAGCCATAGAACCTCACAATGGCTTATTAATAGTTAAAGATAATTATGTTCATACCTTAACAAATGAACCTAAATTAGATTGGCATCTATCTAACTTAAGAAATTACGCTTTTTTAACGCCACAGAAATCAACCAATCAATTAATAGGTAAAGTGCTAGTAAGATCAATGGGCTGTGAAGCAGGAACAAATGGCTTACCGGGTGGTTATACGTCAACAGAACGTTTTATACGCGCTACATATTTAAGACACCAACTACGCTGTTCCCATAATGAAGATGAAAATTTAATGAATTGTTTTAAAGTTCTAGAATCAGTCAGTATCCCTCAAGGTGCAGTTATCGATGCCAATAAAATACATTACACACAATATCAATTAGTGATGGAAAGTAAAGAAAGAAGTTATTATATTAAGCCTTACTTTAGCAATCAAATTTTCAAAATAAAATTAACTGAAGACATTTTAAGTAAGAATGAGAGGACATTCTTACCTATTAATCACGAATTAAAGATAACATCAATACAATAGCTAAGTATGATGATTGATATGCATTTAAAAATTATAATAATTTAGCGTACGCGATAAACATGATATGATAAAGACACTAGAAATTAATGGGAGTGAATGAATGATGGCTTTAAAAAAAGTATTAACGATAGCTGGTTCAGATACAAGTGCTGGTGCCGGTATGCAAGCAGATCTTAAAACGTTCCAAGAACTTGATGTATATGGAATGGTCGCTTTAACATCTATTGTAACAATGGATAAAGAAACATGGTCCCATGATGTAACACCTATTGATATGAATGTTTTCGAAAAACAACTTGAAACTGCAATATCAATTGGACCTGATGCTATTAAAACAGGAATGTTAGGGACACAAGACATTATTAAACGTGCCGGAGATGTTTTTGTTGAATCTGGTGCAGACTATTTTGTAGTTGATCCAGTAATGGTTTGTAAAGGAGAAGACGAAGTACTTAACCCAGGAAACACAGAAGCAATGATTCAATATTTACTACCTAAAGCTACGGTTGTTACCCCGAATTTATTCGAAGCAGGTCAACTCTCTGGTTTAGGAAAATTAACATCAATTGAGGATATGAAAAAAGCTGCTCAAGTGATTTATGACAAAGGCACACCTCATGTCATTATTAAAGGTGGTAAAGCACTCGATCAAGATAAATCTTATGACTTGTACTATGATGGCCAACAATTTTATCAATTAACTACTGACATGTTCCAACAAAGTTATAATCATGGTGCAGGATGCACATTTGCTGCTGCCACAACAGCTTATCTTGCGAACGGTAAATCTCCAAAAGAAGCAATCATTGCTGCTAAAGCATTTGTAGCTTCAGCAATCAAAAATGGTTGGAAAATGAATGACTTTGTAGGACCTGTTGATCATGGTGCATATAACCGTATTGAACAGATTAACGTTGAAGTCACTGAGGTTTAAAATACGATATATATAAATACTAGTACATTTTACCCCTCATCTATAGTCTCATTTAATTCCTACAAACATTGTAATTATAATTAAATCAATATCTATATAGATGTGGAAAGCCTGGAACAAAAAGTTCCAAAATAAGTAAATAAAGACAATTTCTATTGAAATAAT
>NZ_KV831319.1:0-333 GCF_001837075.1 Staphylococcus sp. HMSC063F05 | reverse complement strand
TGGAAATAGAAATACTTCATGTTCTTAAACGTTTTAAAGCCATGCTTATTCAAAAAAATGAAACCGTTGAAGCCATGCAAGGGTACTTAATGAAATCTCTTAAATCAGAATTCGCAGAAGTACATACGCTGAATAAGCGACGTGATCATTTACCCATTACATCTTTATTTAATCAATAATTCAATTTAATAGGCCAACAATGATCCAATTAGAGAGCATCTTTAAATAGATGCTCTCTTTTTTTATTAACAAGTGGTTGCCATAGCAACCACCTAGACCAAACGAAAGGTAAGGGAGGGGATAACAAAATAACATCAATACAATGTCACAATT
>NZ_KV831318.1:0-19691 GCF_001837075.1 Staphylococcus sp. HMSC063F05 | reverse complement strand
ATTTCTTCATAGCTAATCTTAGTATGTTTTATTTTATTGAAATTAATTGTTTATTAGCGATATAACTTGTCAATGATAGAGTCGTTATGTCATTATAAATGTAAGGGCTTACATATATGTTTTGCATCAATATTTAGTCTGTTTCATACAATTCAATTTTTCGATTATGACGATATTGATTCATTTTATTGTTATATTAAAAAATAAGTTTGAGAGTCGATAGAAATCAGTTATGATATTGTTAATAAGTTTTTATTCGAAAACGAAGGGGAGATTTTATGACTCAATCTGAAAAAATTATTAACTTAACAAATCACTATGGGGCGCATAACTACGTTCCACTTCCAATTGTTATTTCTGAAGCAGAGGGTGTATGGGTGAAAGATCCGGAAGGTAACACGTATATGGATATGCTTTCGGCCTACTCGGCAGTGAATCAAGGTCATCGACACCCAAGAATTATTCAAGCATTGAAAGATCAAGCAGATAAAGTCACTTTAGTATCACGTGCTTTTCATAGTGATAATTTGGGTCAATGGTATGAGAAAATATGTAAACTCGCAGGTAAAGACAAAGCATTGCCTATGAATACGGGAGCAGAGGCGGTTGAAACAGCTTTAAAAGCTGCTCGTCGTTGGGCTTATGATGTTAAGGGTATTGAGCCGAACAAAGCTGAAATTATCGCTTTTAATGGTAATTTCCATGGACGTACGATGGCACCAGTATCATTGTCTTCAGAAGCTGAGTATCAACGAGGCTATGGTCCATTGTTAGATGGCTTTCGAAAAGTTGAGTTTGGTGACGTTAATCAATTAAAAGCAGCAATTAATAAAAATACAGCAGCAATTTTAGTAGAACCTATACAGGGAGAAGCAGGGATTAACGTACCACCAGAAGGATATTTGAAAACAATTAGAGAATTATGTGATGAACATCAAATTTTATTTATTGCTGATGAAATTCAAGCAGGATTAGGACGTTCAGGAAAATTATTTGCAACGGATTGGGATCATGTAAAACCGGATGTTTATATTTTAGGAAAAGCGTTAGGTGGAGGGGTATTTCCTATCTCGGTAGTTCTTGCAGATAATGAGGTATTAGATGTATTTACTCCTGGCTCACATGGTTCTACATTTGGTGGAAATCCACTAGCGAGTGCAGTTTCTATTGCAGCTATAGATGTCATTATTGACGAGGATTTACCTGGTCGTTCATTAGAATTAGGAGAATATTTTAAGTCTGAATTGAAAAAAATTGAGCATCCATCTATTAAAGAAGTTAGGGGACGAGGATTATTTATCGGTATTGAATTACATGAAAGTGCCAGACCATATTGTGAAGCTTTGAAAGAACAAGGATTATTATGTAAAGAAACTCACGACACCGTTATTAGATTTGCACCTCCATTAGTGATAACGAAAGAAGAGTTAGACATGGCTTTAGAGAAGATTAAGAGTGTATTTGCATAGGTTCAAATAGTTGTAACAATTAGTTTAGAAAATCTTTAAAATGCTTTCAATTGTGTTACAATTACGAATGAAAGCGAAATCATTTAGTAAAAAGAGGCGAATAGGATCATGACTGAGAATAATAATTTAGTAACTTCCACTCAAGGGATTATTAAAGAAGCATTACACAAGTTGGGCTTTGATGATGGTATGTATGACCTTATAAAAGAACCAATTAGATTTTTACAAGTGCGCATTCCAGTACGAATGGACGATGGGACAGTTAAAACATTTACTGGATACCGTGCACAACATAATGATGCAGTTGGCCCTACTAAAGGTGGCGTTCGTTTCCATCCAGAAGTTGATGAAGAAGAAGTGAAGGCATTATCAATGTGGATGACTTTAAAATGTGGCATTGTTAATTTACCTTATGGTGGGGGTAAAGGCGGTATTGTTTGTGATCCACGTCAAATGAGTATACACGAAGTTGAGCGTCTATCTCGAGGGTATGTAAGAGCTATATCTCAATTTGTTGGGCCTAACAAAGATATTCCAGCACCAGACGTTTTTACAAACTCTCAAATTATGGCTTGGATGATGGATGAGTATAGTGCATTAGATAAATTTAATTCGCCAGGTTTTATAACAGGCAAACCTATTGTATTAGGTGGATCTCAAGGACGTGATCGCTCTACAGCTTTAGGTGTAGTCATTGCAATTGAACAAGCGGCAAAACGTCGTGGCATGGATATTAAAGATGCCAAAATTGTGATTCAAGGTTTCGGCAATGCAGGTAGTTTCTTAGCTAAATTCTTATACGATTTAGGTGCTAAAGTAGTTGGTATAAGTGATGCATATGGAGCCTTACATGACCCTAATGGACTTGATATAGATTATTTATTAGATCGACGTGATAGCTTCGGTACAGTTACAAATCTATTCGAAGATACAATTTCTAACAAAGAATTATTCGAATTGGATTGTGACATCCTTGTTCCTGCTGCAATTTCCAATCAAATCACTGAAGATAATGCGCACGATATTAAAGCAAGCATTGTAGTTGAAGCTGCTAATGGCCCTACGACGCCTGAAGCAACACGTATTTTAACAGAAAGAGATATATTACTAGTGCCGGATGTACTTGCAAGTGCAGGAGGTGTGACTGTATCTTATTTCGAGTGGGTACAAAATAATCAAGGTTATTATTGGACTGAAGAAGAAGTCAATGACAAACTACGTGAGAAGTTAGTAACAGCATTTGATACGATTTATGAATTGTCACAAAATAGAAAAATTGATATGAGATTAGCAGCATATATAGTAGGTATTAAACGTACTGCTGAAGCAGCAAGATATAGAGGTTGGGCATAAGAAAAATATTATAAGTATATGATAGAAACCCTAAGACATCAGATGATAGTCTTAGGGTTTCTATCATGTTTATGCAATTGATAATTTTATTAATTGTGAGTTAATGTTAAAAGTAATACTTTCTCAAATGTTTGTAAGTAAAATGCGACGATAAAATCAATATGAAGTCAGTTCAACTCAACGCTAATATTTTATTGTTGTGTTTCTGAAACTTTTTTATATCTATCAGCAAAATTAGTGAATACACCATCAACACCATATTGATTTAAGTTTCTCATTTGATTTTCATCATCAACTGTATAAGGATGAACTAAAAATCCTAAATTTTTTAAATGTCTTGTGTTCTTAATATTTAAATCTGTGTATTCAGGACCTACTCCAATGGCATAAGATTTAATATTTTTTAAATCTTGATTAGTAGCTTTTTTAAGTTCAAATTTATTCATTAGTCTAATAAGTGGTATATTGGCGTTCATGTGATGTACCTTTTCTAAACTACTCCCTGAAAATGATTGGATCATCACATGTCCATGTTTAAGTGATTTTTGTGTTAACAAGTCATGTTTATCTAATGTATCTAATAATTGTTTTTCCATGCCAGGATAAACATCTGGCGATTTAGTTTCAATATAATAGTTTGCATTTTTGCCATAGCGATTTAAAATTTCGTCTAAAGTAGGAACTTTAGCATTTTTATATTTATTTTTGGCATATTCAGGGTGCTTTCGATTAAACCAGCTTCCTGCATCAAGTTGTTTTAACTCTTTTAAAGTAAGTTGGTCGACACGTCCATGGCCATTAGTTGTACGATTGACCTTTTCGTCATGCATAGCAACCAAGTGACCATCTTTAGTACGTTGTAAATCGATTTCTATGTAAGATGCTCCTAATTCATTATGACTTTTATCATATGCTTCAAAAGTATGTTCTGGGGCGTAACCACTTGCGCCACGATGTGCAATGGTTGTAAATTTCTCTCCAGTTAAATTTTTAGTCCAATGATTATGAGTATCGTTTGTTTTACCACTTACTGAGTCTGATTCAGCTTGTCGTTTAAATGTTTTAGCTGATGATTGATTCATATTAGATGGAATATTTGTTTGTTGTTGTATCGATTTCTCTGATTGGTTTGGTGCTGGAGAGTGGTTCGAAGTTTCAGCTATCGAAGGGGAACTTAAACTAGCTAAACCCAGTGTAACGGTAGATAAAGTTGAAATGATTATTTTCTTAGATTTAAACATAAAAACATCCTTTCAAAAATAGTATGTCTACTTAAACGTACATCAATTTGAAAGGATGAAAGGGAATTTTACATTTTTTTTATATAAACTTTGATAACTTAATACAAAATTAAATTTTTGTAATTTTAGATGGCTATTATTTTTAATAACTATTTTGATTCGTTGTCTTTTAATAATGCTTTTGCGACTTTTAGTTGATGTTTTACTGATTCTTGACCAGTTGAACCATAGCTTTGGCGACGCTTGAGACAATTTTCAGGTGTTAAATAATCATATATATCTTCCTCAATATTCTCATGATGTTCTTGATATTCGCTTAAAGGTACGTCTAATAGGTATATACCTTTATGAATACAATTTAATACGATTTTACCAACGATTTCATGAGCGGTTCTAAAAGGTACACTTTTACTGACTAAATAGTCTGCTAATTCTGTTGCATTTGAAAAATCATTTTTTACTGTTTGACTTAAACGGTTTGAATTAACTTTCATAGATGCAACCATACCTTCGAAGATTCGAAGAGAGCCTTTAAGTGTGTGTACAGCATCAAATAAACCTTCTTTATCTTCTTGCATGTCTTTATTATAAGCTAAGGGTAAGCCTTTAAGTGTTACTAACATACTCATCAAGTGTCCTGTAGTACGTCCGACTTTTCCTCTTATTAGTTCAGCCATATCAGGGTTTTTCTTTTGTGGCATAATAGATGAGCCAGTAGAAAACGCATCTGATAAAGTGATAAATTTTGCCTCATCAGTCGACCAAAAAATGATTTCTTCTGCAAAACGTGATAGATGTACCATAGTGAGTGAAATATGATGCAATGTTTCAACGATATAGTCACGATCACTGACAGCATCTAAACTATTTTCATACAGATTTGCAAATCCTAGAAGTTCTTGAGTCAGATGTCTATCTATAGGGTGTGTAGTTCCACTTAAAGCTGCAGCACCTAATGGTGAGATATCTATACGTTTAAGACTATCCATGAATCTACCTTTATCTCTTTCTAACATCCAAAAGTAAGTCATAATATGATGTGCGAACGAGATGGGTTGTGCACGTTGTAAATGCGTGTATCCAGGCATAATTGTGTCAACGTGCTGGTCTGCTAATTGAACAATTGTTTCTTGAAACGACGCTATAAGTTCAATAATGTATTGAACTTGTTCTTTAGTATACAAATGCATATCTGTGGCAACTTGATCATTACGGCTACGACCAGTATGCAGTTTTCCACCAGCTTCGCCAATACGTTGAATAAGCTCGTGCTCAATATTAAGATGAATATCTTCGAGAGAAGCTTTAAATTTAAGTTTACCTTCTTCAAAGTCACTTTGAATATTTTTAAGCTCATTAATGATGGATTGAGCTTCATCATCTGTAATAATATGTTGTTTAGCGAGCATAGTTGCATGTGCAATACTACCTTGAACATCTTGTTTAATTAAATTTTTATCAAAATCAATTGACGCATTGAAATCATCAACCCATTCTTCGGGTTGAGTTTCAAATCTGCCACCCCAAGCTTTATTGCTCATTACTATACCCCCCGTGAAGTAATGCATTAACTTGTGTAGGTAAACCATAAATATCAATGAAACCTACTGCTGATTCTTGATTGAAGGCATCTTCTTTTGTATAAGTAGCTAATTTTTCATCGTATAAAGTGTAAGGAGATTGTCTGCCATTGACAATAGCGTTCCCTTTAAATAATTTAATTCTCACATCTCCCTCAACATATTGTTGAGTACTATCGATAAAGAGTTTTAAACTATCTGTTAATGGCGAGAACCACAAACCATTGTATATTTGTTCTGAAAATTGTTTTTCAATGACAGGCTTAAAGTGCGCTACGTCTTTAGTTAATGTAATTGTTTCTAGTGCTTTGTGTGCTTTTAAAATAACTTCCGCACCAGGTGTTTCATAAATCTCTCTCGATTTTATCCCGACCATTCTGTTTTCAACATGATCGATTCTACCAATACCGTGTTTGCCAGCAAGTTGATTCAAGTAAAGAATAAGGTCATCTAATTGATAATCTTTGCCATCAACTTGTACTGGAATACCTTGTTTAAATGTAAGGATAATTTCGTCTGCATTGTCTGGAGTTTCTTCTAAAGGTGTAGTTAAATCAAATGCATCTTCCGGAGGTGCGGCATACGGATCTTCTAAAATACCACATTCATTAGCTCTCCCCCATAAGTTTTGGTCAATTGAGTATGGCGAGTCATAATTGATTGAAACAGGAATATTATGTTTGATTGCGTAATCAATTTCTTCTTCTCTGCTCCAAGCCCATTCACGAACAGGTGCAAATGCTTTTAACTTAGGATTTAAAGCTTTGATTGCCACTTCGAAACGTACTTGATCATTACCTTTACCAGTACATCCATGCGCAATACCAATAGAATTTGTTTTTTCAGCAATTTCAACCAGTTTTTTCGCGATGAGTGGACGTGATAATGCTGAAACTAGAGGATATGCATTTTCATACATTAAATTTCCTTTAATAGCATAACTTACATAATCATCACTAAATTCTTTAGTTGCATCAATAATATGACATTCGACTGCACCCATATCTAAAGCTTTTTGATATACAACGTCTAAATCTTTGCCTTCGCCTACGTCAAGACAACAAGCAACTACATCATATCCTTTATCAATAAGCCATTGAACTGCAACGCTTGTATCTAAACCACCTGAATATGCTAAAACGATTTTATCTTTCATATTTACACCTCAAATAATTTTTTATGATTATTAATATGCATCTATCATATCAGATTGATAATGAAAATAAAACCATTATTTTACATAAATATTCATTTTTAAATCTGATTATATTTAGATATTTTGTTTGAAATACTGTTATAAAAGCTTTTATATATATTTTAAAATTTCTGTAAATTGTATATCTAAAGTGGTGGTGTGACCTTTGATATTAAAAATAACTTTTTTTATGAATGAAAGGTTACATAAAAAATAATTTTCCTGTGATAAGTTAGCCTTGAGAATTGAATAGCGCATCTAAACTTAGTAGAATTAGTATAAGTACTTATAACAGGAGGCAATAAGATGACTCACATTCAATTAGACTATGGCAAAACTTTAGAATTTTTTGATAAGCATGAACTAGATCAGCAAAAGGATATTGTTAAAACTATCCATCAAACTATTCATAAAGGTACAGGAGCAGGTAATGACTTTTTAGGTTGGTTAGATTTACCTGTTGATTATGATAAAGAAGAATTTTCTAGAATCGTCGAAGCATCTAAACGTATCAAATCAAATTCCGATGTACTTGTTGTTATCGGTATTGGAGGTTCATACTTAGGTGCACGTGCTGCAATCGAGATGCTTACATCTTCATTTAGAACAAATACGGAATACCCTGAAATTGTATTTGTAGGTAATCATTTATCCTCAAGTTATACAAAAGAATTACTTGATTATTTACAAGGAAAAGATTTTTCAGTTAACGTTATTTCAAAATCAGGTACTACGACAGAACCAGCAGTTGCATTTAGATTATTTAAACAATTGGTTGAAGAAAAATATGGAAAAGATGAAGCTAAGAAACGTATTTTTGCAACGACAGATAAATCTAAAGGTGCACTTAAACAATTAGCAGACAATGAGGGTTATGAGACGTTTGTTGTACCTGATGATGTGGGAGGTCGTTATTCTGTTCTTACAGCTGTAGGATTACTACCAATTGCAACTGCAGGTATCAATATTGAATCAATCATGATTGGTGCGGCTAAGGCACGTGAAGAGTTATCTTCTGATGATTTAGATCAAAATATCGCATATCAATATGCAACTATTCGAAATATTTTATACAGCAAAGGTTATACTACTGAAATGTTAATTAATTACGAACCCTCTATGCAGTATTTCAACGAATGGTGGAAACAATTATACGGTGAATCAGAAGGGAAAGATTTCAAAGGTATTTATCCATCAAGTGCGAATTACACAACTGATTTACATTCCTTAGGACAATATGTTCAAGAGGGCCGTCGTTTCTTATTCGAGACAGTGGTTAAGGTCAACCATCCAAAACATGATATCAAAATTGAAGAGGATGCAGATGATTTAGACGGACTGAACTATCTTGCTGGCAAATCAATCGATGAAGTGAATACTAAAGCATTTGAAGGTACATTACTTGCACATACCGATGGTGGCGTTCCAAATATCGTTGTAAATATTCCTCAGTTAGATGAAGAAACATTTGGATATGTTGTTTATTTCTTTGAATTAGCTTGTGCAATGAGTGGATATCAATTAGGTGTTAATCCATTTAATCAACCTGGAGTTGAAGCCTATAAACAAAATATGTTTGCGCTATTAGGTAAACCAGGCTTTGAAGATAAGAAAAAAGAATTAGAAAATCGTTTATAATTTTAAGTTGAACTTAAAAATGAGCCTAGGATTATCTAGGCTCATTTTTATTATGTGTATTAATAAGAGTAAATGAAAATTGATTAACGTCAGATTAATAAGAAGTCAAATTCAGATAGGAAATATTAAATTTTCAATTCATTAGAGTTTCGATAAAGAATGGAATAATAAAATTGATGAATTAGATATCAATATATAGATTTATTAATTCCTACCTAAGTCTGATTTATGTTGTTGACCTAATTTTAATGTTTCAAAAAATATCATTTACAACTATAATGAATAAGTAATACAACCCTAAGAAAGGATTTGATGTATTGTCGCTTTCTCAGTTAGAAGAATGGTTTGACGCATTTCGACAATTCGGATATATTCCTGGGTTCATTATGCTTTATTTAAGAGCCATTGTACCTGTGTTGCCTCTCACTTTGTACGTCGTGCTATTAATACATGCGTATGGATTGTTTCCAGGTATAATTATCAGTTGGCTAGGTATCGTCTCAGGTACTTTTACTGTCTTTCTTATCTGTAAGAAATTTGTGAATACAATAAGAATGAAAAAATTAAAAAGTAGAAAGTCTGTTCAAAGGCTAATTAGCTTCATAGATAGACAAGGGCTTATCCCTTTATTCGTATTATTATGCTTTCCATTTACACCCAATACATTAATAAATATTATTGCGAGCTTATCTCACATCAAAATAAAATATTATTTTTTTGTATTAGTTATTTCTAAGTTGATTTCAATTACTATTCTAGGAGTAATGGGAAAAGAAATTTTCACCATATTTACTAATCCATTAAGATCGCTTATTATGATTGTGTTACTCGTAGTATTATGGTTTATTAGCAAAAAGGTAGAAAAGCATTTTATGGGTTCTACCAAGGAGTAAAACATGAAACATTTGATTAAATATTTGATTTCCTTCACTTTTGCAATTATTATTGTAATATTCATTCAATCATTTATAATCGTAGGCGCTGTGATATCAAATAATAGCATGACACCTACCTTGCAAACGGGAGATAGAGTAATAGTTAATAAAATTAAAGTCACGTTTGACCTTATTCAACGTGGTGATATAATCATGTACAGGCATAATAACCAAACCTATTTTAGCAGAATTATAGGAAAGCCTGGGGAGTCTGTGAGTATTAAATTACAGCGTATTAATATCGATGATAGACAAGTAAATGAACCATATATGAAAGATAGGCATATTAAAGACATTACATTAAGAGAAATTAAGAATTCTGATGGTGATACGATTCCACCGGGAGCATTTTTTGTTTTAAATGATAATAATAACAAACATTCTGATTCAAGAACCTATGGTTTAATAGATAAGAAAGATATCATTGGAGATGTCAGTTTAAAATATTATCCATTTAAAGAATTTAACTATCAATTTAAATAACCAGAAGAGGTGTAGACTTTGAAAAAAGAAATTTTAGAGTGGATTGTTGCCATAGCCGTTGCCATTGCACTTATTGCCATAATCACTAAATTTGTCGGAAAATCATATTCTATTAAAGGTGATTCAATGGATCCTACATTAAAAGATGGGGAGCGTGTAGTGGTAAATATTATTGGCTATAAATTAGGTGGCGTTGAAAAAGGAAATGTCATTGTATTTCATGCTAATAAAAAAGATGATTATGTTAAAAGAGTTATTGGAACTCCAGGAGATAGTGTTGAATATAAAAATGATACACTCTATGTTAATGGTAAAAAACAATCAGAACCATACTTGAACTATAATGAGAAACGTAAGCAAACTGAGTATATCACAGGTAGTTTCAAAACAAAAAATTTACCAAATGCTAATCCTCAATCTAATGTTATTCCTAAAGGTAAATATTTAGTTTTGGGGGATAACCGTGAGGTAAGTAAAGATAGTCGTTCATTCGGTTTAATTGACAAAGACCAAATTGTTGGAAAGGTATCGCTCAGATATTGGCCTTTCAGTGAATTTAAATCTAACTTCAATCCAAATAACACTAAAAATTAAATAACAATCAACTTTGGAGATTTCTATTCATGCGTTTTAAAAAATAGAAATCTCCTTTTTGTTTTTCTTAGAAAATACACCTGTGTGATATGATTAATAATAAAGGAGTGAGGGAATGTTATGGAATTTAATACATATATTGGTCGAGCAGGTACAGGAAAGTCAACAGCCATGCTTAATCAAATAAAAAATAAAATGAAGCAAGACCCGCTGGGTGATCCTATAGTATTAATTGCACCTACTCAGAGTACTTTTCAATTAGAGCAAGCATTTGTAAATGATTCCGAACTTCATGGTAGTTTGAGAACTGAAGTACTTCACTTTGAAAGATTGAGTCATCGTGTTTTTCAAGAAGTTGGTGGTTTGACAGAGCAACGATTATCTAAGGCTGCTTTAGAAATGATGATTTTCCATATTGTTCAACAACATGAGTCTGATTTGAAATTGTATGGTTCACAAGCTCAATACTATGGTTTAAGCGAAAAGTTAGCTGAGCAAATTCAAGATTTTAAAAAATATAATGTCACTCCTGAACACTTAGATCAATTGATAGAAAATCATTCAATACAAACGAGAACAAAACATAAATTAGAAGATATTTCTCTTATTTATAAACAATTAGAATCACGAATGAATGGTGAATTTATAACAACAGAGGATAGTTTGCAACAATTCATTGAAATACTATCTCAATCTCAGTGGATAAAAAAGGCTGAAGTATTTATTGATGGATTCCATAATTTTTCTACATTGGAATATAGAATTATAGAAGCACTTGTTCAACACGCCAAACAGGTGACTGTATTATTAACGACCGATGGCAGCCATCATCCATTTAGTTTATTTAGAAAGCCATCTGAAGTTTTATCACATTTGGAGGATATCGCTAATCGTTTAAATATAAATCTAAATAAAACATATTTTAATACATTTTATCGCTATAACAATGATGATTTAAAGAATCTTGAAAATGGGTTTGATGCATTACAATTTACGCCTAAACATCATCAAAATCATGTTAAAATATTTGAATCTTCAAGCATGAGAGAAGAAATAAATGAAGTAGCTCGACGTATTTTAAAAGATGTCAGAGAAGCAGATTATAAATTCAGGGACATTGCTATATTATACCGTGATGAATCGTATGCATATCTATTCGAGTCAATACTTCCTTCATATGATATACCATTTAACATTGATACTAAAAAGTCTATGACACATCATCCTATCATGGAAATGTTACGTTCTTTATTGGAAGTTATACGTTCAAATTGGCATATTAATGCAATGTTACGATTATTTAAAACGAATGTTTTAACGTCTCAATTTAAAAGAAGTAGCTATTTAATTGATTTACTGGAGAATTTCGTTTTAGAACGTGGTATTTATGGTAAACGTTGGTTAGATGAAGATATCTTTAGTATTGATCAGTTTAGTAGAATGGGACGTAAATCACATCAACTAACTGAAGGACATCAAGCATTATACAAAGAAGTAATTAAACTTAAAAAGAATGTTATAAATAAAGTGTTATATTTCGAGCAAGCTATGAATGAAGCGCATACTGTTAAAGATTATGCTACGTCATTTTATGAAAGTTTGGAGTATTTTGAACTACCGAGTCAGTTAATGACTCAACGTGATGAATTAGAGTTAGCGGGTCTAACAGAAAAAGCCGAAGAAATTGACCAAGTATGGAATGGTTTAATACAAATTTTAGATGATTTAGTTACTGTATTTGATGATCAGGAAATGACACTTCAACAATTTTTAGATGTTTTTGATATAGGTTTAGAGCAATTAGAGTTTGTTATGATACCTCAAACTTTGGATCAAGTTAGTATCGGTACAATGGATTTAGCGAAAGTTGATAATAAAAAACATATTTATATGGTTGGGATGAATGATGGTATATTACCACAGACTGTATCTTCATCAAGTTTGATTACAGATGAAGAGAAGAAATATGTTGAGGACAATGCACATGTTGAGTTAAGTCCAACTTCAGATATACTGCAAATGGATGAAGCGTTTGTATGTTACATCGCTATGACAAGGAGTCAACAAAGCGTTACTTTTTCATATAGTTTAATGGGGAATTCTGGAGATGAGAAGGAAATTAGTCCTTTTTTAACGCAAATTAAAGAATTATTTTATGATTTAGAAATCACCAATCTACAAGATTTACATAAAGCGCAACCATTATTAATGATGCAACATTCACATCAAACTAAAATTCAGCTTTTTGAATATTTAAGAGGTTGGTTAGACCATGAAGACATCGATTATCGTTGGTTGGATGCATATTTAGCTATTCGAGACGATGATCAATTAAATCAAGGTTTAGATTATCTTACTACGTCATTGAAATATGATAACGAGACTGTCCAATTAAATGAAATTTTATCACAACAACTTTATGGTAAAACTATCAACGCTAGTGTGTCTCGTTTTGAAGGTTATCAACAATGTCCTTTTAAACATTATGCCTCGCATGGTTTAAGATTAAATGAACGCACTAAATATGAATTACAAAATTTTGACTTAGGAGATATTTTTCATTCAGTTTTAAAATACATTTCCGATCGAATTTATGGTGACTTCAAGAATTTAGATACAAAGAATATTCAATCACTTACTAAAGAAGCATTAGAGCTTATTTTACCTAAAGTACAGTTTAATTTGTTAAATTCGTCTGCGTATTATAAATATTTATCTAAAAAGATTGGATCAATCGTTGAAACAACTTTAAAGGCACTTAAATATCAAGGGGAGTACTCTAAATTTGTACCTCAACGATTTGAAACAGGATTTAGAAAATCACCTAAAAACAAAGGTGAACTTGTTGCACAACCACTGATTACCAATCAGGGAATTCCGATTAATATAAGAGGTCAAATCGATCGTATTGATACATATACAAAAGGTGATCATAGTTATGTCAATATCATTGATTATAAATCTTCAGAAAGTAGTGCAACACTCGATTTAACAAAAGTTTATTATGGTTTGCAAATGCAAATGATGACCTACATGGATATTGTATTACAAAACAAGGAGCGTTTAGGTCTTACAGATATTGTGAAACCAGGGGGTCTACTTTATTTCCATGTCCATGAACCGCGTATTAAATTTAAAAGTTGGGCAGATATAGATGAAGACCAATTTCAAAAAGACTATATCAAAAACTTTAAAATGAGTGGTTTGCTTAATCGTGACCAAGAAGTGTTAGACGCTTTAGATATTAGACTTGAACCAAAGTATAATTCGGATATTGTTCCAATAGCATTAACAGCTAAAGGCGCTATAAATCAACGTAGTAGTAAAGTAGCTGATGAAAACATCATTTATCAATTAATAGAACATAATAAGAAGAATTTTATCGAGACAGCCAGCCACATTATGGATGGACATACGGAAGTGGCACCCTTGAAGTACAAACAAGTATTACCTTGTCAATTTTGTAATTATAAATCAGTTTGTCATGTAGACGGATTAATAGATAGTAAGCGTTATAGAACAGTAGATGAATCGATAAAACCATTAGATTTAATTCAACAATTAAGAAATGAAGGTGGTGAAAGACATGATTCCAACTAAACCTCATGATGTGATTTGGACAGATGCACAATGGCAAAGTATTTATGCGAAAGGACAGGACATACTTGTTGCTGCTGCAGCAGGTTCCGGTAAAACAGCCGTTCTAGTTGAGCGTATTATACAACGTATACTAAGAGATGATGTAGATGTAGATCGGTTACTAGTTGTAACATTTACGAATTTAAGCGCACGTGAGATGAAGCATCGAGTTGATAAACGTATACAAGAAGCATCTTTTAAGGATCCTAACAATGAACATTTAAAGAATCAGCGAATCAAAATTCATCAAGCACAGATTTCTACTTTACACAGTTTCTGTTTGAAATTGATTCAGCAGCATTATGATGTATTAGATATCGATCCTCATTTTAGAACAAGTAGTGAAGCGGAAAATATATTATTATTAGAACAAACTATTGATGATGTTTTAGAACAACACTATGATAAATTAGATCCTCACTTTATAGAATTAACCGAACAACTATCATCAGATAGGAATGATGATCAATTTAGAAGTATTATTAAGCAGTTATATTTTTTCAGTATTGCTAATCCTCAACCATTTGAATGGCTCAATCAATTAGCGCAACCATACAAAGAAGAAAATAAACAGCAACAATTAATGCAGCTTATCAATGATTTAGCAATGATTTTTATGAAAGCAGGATATGAGGAATTACAAAAAAGTTATGACTTATTCTCAATGATGGAAAGTGTTGATAAGCAGCTTGAAGTTATTGAAACCGAACGCATGTTTATTACTAAAGCTATTGAAGGTAAAGTATTAAATACAGATGTTATCACGCAACATGAATTTATGAGTCGTTTTCCGGCAATAAATAGCAAGATAAAAGAAGCAAATGAAGGCATGGAAGATGCTTTAAATGAAGCAAAACAACATTATGATAAATATAAATCTTTAGTTATGAAAGTAAAGAATGATTATTTTTCTAGAAATGCAGAAGATTTGCAAAGAGATATGCAACAACTCGCACCTCGAGTGGCTTATTTAGCTCAAATAGTTCAAGATGTGATTCAATCATTTGGTGTTCAAAAACGAAGTCGTAATATTTTGGATTTTTCAGATTATGAACATTTTGCATTACGCATTCTTACTAACGAAGATGGCTCACCTTCGCGTATCGCTGAAACGTATCGTGAACATTTTAAAGAAATCCTAGTTGATGAGTATCAAGATACTAATAGAGTGCAAGAAAAAATATTATCTTGTATTAAAACTGGTGAAGAACACGATGGTAACTTGTTCATGGTTGGGGATGTGAAGCAGTCTATTTATAAATTTAGACAAGCTGATCCTAGTTTATTTATTGAAAAATATAATCGCTTTTCTAGTAGTGGAAATGAAAGTGGCTTGCGCATTGACTTATCGCAAAACTTTCGTTCGAGACAGGAAGTGTTATCTACAACCAATTACTTGTTCAAACATATGATGGATGAACAAGTAGGAGAAATTTCATATGATGATGCAGCGCAATTGTATTTTGGTGCACCATATGACGAAGTTTCACATCCTGTTCAATTACGAGCACTTGTTGAGGCAAGTTCAGAAAATAGTGACTTAACTGGAAGTGAACAAGAAGCGAATTACATTGTTGAACAAGTTAAAGATATTATTAATCATCAAAACGTATACGATATGAAAACAGGTCAATACAGAAAAGCAACATATAAAGATATCGTAATTTTAGAGCGAAGTTTTGGTCAAGCTCGTAATCTTCAACAAGCTTTTAAAAATAATGATATCCCTTTTCACGTAAATAGTAAGGAAGGGTATTTTGAGCAAACTGAAGTACGTCTTGTGCTTTCATTTTTAAGAACAATAGATAATCCACTTCAAGACATTTATTTAGTGGGATTGATGCGTTCTGTAATATATCAATTTACTGAAGAAGAATTAGCTGAAATAAGAGTTGTAAGCCCTCATGATGATTACTTTTATCAATCTATAAAAAATTATATGATTGATGAAAAAGCTGATTCTAGATTGGTTGACAAGTTAAATCGTTTTATTCAGGATATACAAAAATATCAAAATTATAGTCAAAGTCAACCGGTTTACCAATTAATTGATAAATTTTATAATGATCATTTTGTAATTCAGTACTTTAGCGGTCTTATTGGAGGTAAAGGTAGAAGAGCAAATCTGTATGGGCTATTTAATAAAGCTGTTGAATTTGAAAATTCAAGTTTCAGAGGTTTATTCCAATTTATTCGTTTTATTGATGAGCTTATTGATCGTAAAAAAGATTTTGGTGAAGAAAATGTCGTAGGTCCTAACGATAATGTGGTTAGAATGATGACGATTCACAGTAGTAAAGGATTAGAATTTCCATTTGTAATTTACTCAGGATTATCTAAAAAATTCAACAAAGGTGACCTGAATGCACCAGTTATTCTAAATCAACAATATGGTTTAGGTATGGATTATTTTGATGTAAATAAAGATATGGCTTTTCCTTCACTTGCCTCTGTGGCATATAGAGCAATAAATGAAAAAGAACTTATATCAGAAGAGATGCGTTTAATCTATGTTGCGTTGACACGAGCAAAAGAGCAACTTATTTTAGTTGGAAGAGTCAAAGATGAAAAGTCGTTAATTAAATATGAACAATTAGCTGTTTCAGACACACATATAGCAGTTAATGAACGCCTTACTGCTACCAATCCATTTGTTCTAATTTATGGTGTTTTGGCTAAGCATCAATCGCCTTCATTGCCAAATGATCAAAGATTTGAAAGAGATATTGATCAATTAAATTCTGAAGTGAAGCCACGTGTATCAATAGTGATTGATCATTATGAGGATGTTTCAACTGAAGAAGTAGTCAATGATAATGAAATAAGAACAATCGAAGAATTAAAGGCCATAAATACTGGTAATGAAGATGTGAAAATTAAAATTCATCAACAGCTTTCTTATGACTATCCTTTTAAAGTTAACACGATGAAACCATCTAAACAGTCGGTATCAGAGTTAAAACGTCAATTAGAAACTGAAGAAAGTAATACAAATTATGATAGAGTACGTCAATATCGTATTGGTGTTGCATCATATGAAAGACCCAAGTTTCTTACCCAAACAAAAAAAAGAAAAGCAAATGAAATAGGGACTTTAATGCATACAGTCATGCAACACTTACCTTTTAGAGAACAACGTTTAACAAAAGACGAATTATTTCAATATATCGATCGATTGATTGACAAACAACTTATTGATGAAGATGCAAAAGAGGATATTAGAATAGATGAGATTATGCATTTCATTGATGGCCCTCTCTATATGGAAATAGCTCAAGCTGACAATGTTTATACTGAATTACCTTTTGTGGTAAATCAAATTAAAGTTGATGGACTTACAAGTGAAGATGAAGATGTATCCATTATTCAAGGTATGATTGATTTAATATATGAAAGTGACGGACAATTTTACTTTGTTGATTACAAAACAGATGCTTTTAATAGAAGAAAAGGTATGAGTGATGAAGAAATAGGGAATCAGCTCAAAGAAAAATATCAGATACAAATGACGTATTATCGAAATACTTTAGAAACCATACTTAAACGACCCGTAAAGGGTTACTTATATTTTTTCAAATTTGGTACATTAGAAATAGATGATTAAAATTCAAAGTTACTTTGATAAAGTGAGAAACAATAAGCCGTGTTTTCATCCTAACCAAGAAAACACGGCTTCACTGTATATATGTCTGTTATTAAGCTTACAAATAAACTTTCTTAATTTTCTTACTTATATATTTGTTATTTGAACTTAGATATAGTTATAATATGTAATAAGATATAGATGAGGAGTTGATTATGAATGAAATTTCTATCATTCAAACATAATGACAGAACTTCATATGGTGTTAAAGTAAAACGTGAAGATGCTGTTTGGGATTTACCAATGGTTTTTGCTGAGTTTGGGGACAAAGACTTTAATCCTAAAACTTTAATTGCAGGTTTACAGCAAAATCAAACTTTAGACTTTCAAGAGCAAGTTCGAAAAGCAGTTGTCGCAGCAGAAGAAAGTGGAAGAGATGAGGAATTTAAACTTTTATTCACTGATATTGATTTTCTACCACCAGTGACACCTCCAAATAATGTGATTGCATTTGGTAGAAATTATGAAGATCATGCTAGTGAATTAAATCATGAAGTTGATAGTTTATACGTATTTACTAAAGCGGCTTCATCTTTAACTGGTGATGAAGCAACAATTCCTAATCATAAAGATATTACAGAACAATTAGACTATGAAGGCGAACTTGGAATTGTAATTGGAAAATCAGGCGAAAAGATTCCTAGAGGATTAGCTTTAGATTATATTTATGGATACACAATTATCAATGATATTACAGATCGTACTGCGCAAAGTTCACATGATCAAGCATTCTTATCAAAAAGTTTAACTGGGGCATGTCCAATGGGCCCTTATATAGTAACCAAAGACGAATTACCTGCGCCAGAGAATGTAAATATCGTAACAAAAGTGAATAACGAAATTCGACAAGATGGCAACACTGGTGAGATGATTTTAAAAATAGATGAACTCATCGAAAAGATTTCAAAATATGTGGCTTTACATCCAGGCGATATCATTGCAACTGGTACACCCGCTGGTGTGGGTGCTGGTTTACAACCACCACAATTTTTACAACCAGGTGATGAAGTCAAAGTAACTATAGATAATATTGGCACTTTAACAACATATATATCTAAAAATTAAGAGTTATACAATTTTTTAAAAAGTTAAAGGGGGGAGTGTAGTAAATATGTTACTCCCTAAGCCCTAACTTGCTTTGTCTGTAGAATTTTTAGTGTAATTCTATGTGTTGAGCGTTGGAATTTAATTTGCTTATTTTAAAATTTCTGTTCAAAAACTTGATATTAATACATTTTTAATTCAGTCATCGAATGACTATTCGTTAAAAAAGTCTGGGATATTATTTGTATTCTAGACTTTTTTGAATACTTATCAAAATATTTATTATTTTAATTATTGATAAAAATTGAAGTAATGGCATCATCAAATATTTAGAAATATGTTATGATGATTTAGAAATAAAAAGATGGGGGGACAAACATGTTACATGTCCATATTTTAAGTTGGGTATTAGCAATTATTTTATTTATCGCAACTTATTTAAATTATTCAAAAACGCAAGGTGCATCACCTTATTATAAACCTTTGCATATGGCATTAAGATTATTCATGCTATTAACATTAATTTCTGGTTTTTGGGAATTAATCGAAGAGTTTATGGCTGCCTCTAATGGTGAAGGTGGAAATCATATGCTACTTACTTTAAAAATGTTATGTGGTTTAGCTGTTATCGCTTTTATGGAAATTTCCATTGCTAAAAGAAAAAAACAACAGACTAGCCATAAATTCTTTTGGATTACTATTATTTTAATCATAATAACAATGGCTATTGGTGTTATTTTACCTTGGGGTCCAATTTCCAAAATATTTGGAATAAGTTAAAAATGCTTGGATACAATAACGTATGATTTATATTTATTGAAGTATGAACATCATATTATTCCTAAATAAAACATACTAAGATTAGCTATGAAGAAAT